>CAZMLD010000040.1:0-11119 GCA_964566975.1 uncultured Thiotrichaceae bacterium
TTTGAAAACTACCGGGCTTAATAATATCAGTGCGATTAAATTAGGCAGCGCCATCAGCGCGTTCAAGGTATCTGCAAGCAGCCAGATAAATTCCAGATTTGCCGTGGCACCAACAGGTATTGCTAAAATCCATAGAACGCGGAACGGTTTTATACCCCGTTCACCGATTAAATAGGCAACACATTTCTCGCTATAAAAACTCCAGCCAAGGATGGTGGTAAAAGCAAAAATACTGAGACCCAGGGTGACGATATAGCTGCCGATGCCTGGCAGCGCCGATTCAAATGCAGCAGAAGATAAACTTGCACCGGTTTCTCCTGAAGTCCAGACACCGCTGGTAATAATGACCAGACCGGTAATCGAGCAGATAATCAGGGTATCAATAAAGGTGCCCAGCATAGCGATATGTCCTTGTCGCACCGGGTTGTTAGTGCTGGCGGCAGCGTGCGCGATGGGCGCGCTGCCCAGCCCCGCTTCGTTGGAGAAAATGCCCCGCGCCACACCAAAACGTATCGCTGCCCATACCGCTGCACCGGCAAAACCGCCAGTAGCCGCAACAGGTGTAAAAGCATGGGTGAAAATTAATGAGAATGCCTGTGGCAAGGCTTCTATATTGATAAACAAAATAAACACGCCAGCAACAACATAAGTGACTGCCATAAATGGCACCAGCTTACCGGCGACATTTGCAATGCGTTTAATGCCACCGATTAATACCATGGCGGCTAGTACCGCTATGACGATGCCAGTGACCAGGTGCGGTACGGCAAAGGTGTCATGAATAACATCAGCAACAGAATTTGCCTGAATGGTATTGCCGATACCAAAACCGGCAATGGCGCCAAATATAGCAAAGCAAGTGCCTAACCATGCCCAGCGTGATTTCAAGCCGTTTTTAATATAATACATCGGGCCGCCAATATGCCGACCACTGCTATCAACTTCGCGGTATTTTACTGCCAGTACCGCTTCTGCGTATTTAGTCGCCATGCCGACCAACGCGGTACACCACATCCAGAATAAAGCACCGGGGCCACCCAGAAAAATGGCAGTGGCGACACCGGCGATATTGCCAGTACCGATGGTGGCAGAAAGTGATGTCATCAAGGCATTAAAAGGCGATATATCACCTTCACCCTGTTTTTTTCTGCCCTGCCAGAGTAGCTTAAAACTGTAACCGATACGTCTAAGCGGCATAAACGACAGACCGATCATCAGGTACAGCCCTACGCCCAGTATCAGTAGCAGCATCAACGGCCCCCAAACGATGCCATTGATGGCGAGGATTAAATCAGTTAAAAGTGGCATAGGGTTTTACGGCTTCGTCGTTGAGTAAATCGGTTCAGTAAATATTAGTTCAGCAGATTGAGTGGCATGTGAGTCGCTTTGTAGTTTGTACTGGGCGAAAGGTTGTAACCTGTGGCTGAGTTTAACCTGGTTTCATGGCTTGATGCTGGCATCATGAGCTTGGCTTACGCCAGTCATGCAACGATTAATAGCACTGATTTAACAAAGATAATTAAATACATCGGAATAAAATTGTTAACATATAGCGATGCCCTGTAAGCCGTTTTTTCGGGCGACAATTAAATAATATTCAAAGGTTTTGCATGTCATTAGAAGCATTGCTTGGCTGGATAGCGTCCATACTGGTGACGTTTATCTTGGTTCCCCAAATTATTAAAGCGCTGAAAACACGTCATACTGATGATATATCGATGCAAATGCTTTTATTATCAGTGTCTGGTAATGCTTTTTGGGTTGCACATGCGTCCATAAGCCAGAATATGCCTTTATTAGTTGGTGCTAGCTGTATCAGTATAATGAGTATTGTGCTGATTCTTTTCAAATATAAATACGATACAAAATGATTTTATGGCTACCACGATATTATATAGTTTTAGGCGCTGTCCATATTGTATGCGCGCGCATATGGCACTGAAGTATGCTGGTTTAAAAACAGAGCTGCGCGAAGTGGATTTAAAAGCACTACCACCGCCGCTGTTAACACTATCTGCACATAATACCGTGCCTCTTTTACAGCTAAGTGATGGAACCGTTATTGACGAAAGCTGGGATATTCTGAAGTGGGCGTTGGCGCATAATGACCCGGATAACTGGTTAGGTGAAAATAAAGCACATTTATTAGATGCCGAAATTTTAGTTGAAAGCAATGATTACACATTTAAAAGTGACCTGGATCATTATAAATATGCAGATCGTTTTCCTGAGCATAGTCAGGAATATTATCGTTTGGCGTGTGAAGTGTTCATTGCCGAACTTGAAACCATGCTTGAGGCGAACAGCTTTCTGTTAGGCAAGCAGCTCTCGCTGGCTGATATTGCTGTGTTTCCGTTCGTTCGGCAGTTCTCTCTGGTTGATGAAAGCTGGTTCGAGCAGTCACCGTATGTTCAGGTTAAGCAGTGGTTAAACTATTTGATTAATACCGAACTGTTTCAGCATAGTTTTCAAAAACATGAGTGCTGGCAGGTAGGCGACAGCACGGTTTATTTATAGCTGTATAACCAGGCGACGGTTTATAAAAAGCAATATCCGGATAGAGCTTACTCGCCAATGCTGAATCTGTATAATGCGGGCAATATTAACTATTCTGGAGAGTATAGTGCAGTCTGGCCCTAGAGAAATTGTTACCCCATTTCGTCCTATTCCACTGGATGTGCCTGAAGGTATGGCAGCCAATGAGTTTTTTAATAGTACAGAAAATTTAAACGACTTAATGAATAATAACGGGCTGCTAAAAAACCCGGAAGATTTATTGCTGTATCGAAAAGCACTGGGTCACAGCAATGAGTTTGATGCCTCCATTATTTATAACACATCGAGTTCCATTCTCGACCCATTGGGCAGGCCGGTGCGCCGTACTCAGGTTCCGGTGCAAACCAAAAAATCCTGGAACCGGATGAATCAGATTATTATTGATTTTATGATTGAACAGTATCCCGACCCAGATGAAGCATTAATTCTTGCCGGTGAAGCTAGCTTGGATGCAACCTGGCCATTAACTTCTCCGGGTGTGCCTAGTATTCGTATGCTGCATAACCACTTTATTGTTTTTGATAAAAAAACCTTACGTGAAGCCAAGCTGGCAGATATAGATAATCCAAACCTCACTGATGGTGGACAGCACAGCCTGTTTCAGTCTTATATGCGTGACGTTTATCGTGAATTTTTCTCCTCGTTGGACTTCACTATTTTAAAACAAACCAGTAAAGAAGAATCTAGGATTGCGTTGACTGGCTACCCACAAGGTCTACCGAGCTGGAAGGTCGAAGGTGGATCCAGCGCACTAAAAGATATTCGTTTTTGGCAAGAGTACGACCAGATTTTGAAGGGTTTTCTTGATTTTTACCGTGCCTTTTTTACTCAGGTGTCTACGCGTAATGCACCGCTGCCAAAAGGTGCGTATTTTCCAGAGCAAATTGAACGAATTTTATTGTTTAATAATGATTTTAGAGCCTCAGCAAAAAAGGTGAGAGATCATTGCGTTACCGATGCAAAATACGCCAATTCCATTCGCTGGCAACCCGCGTTTAAACAGTTGATCTATCGCAATGACAACGGTGATTTAATTGTTACCATTAGTCAAAATTCAATTGGTAATGCCATTACTGAATTACTCGGCGTGGTAGTTAAACGCGCGCCCGATGCCCAAGCTTATGAACAGGCTGAGCCAGCGTTAATAGAAAAATTACTGGAAGTAAGGCGTCGTTTAATAAAGGCTGATCTCGGTGAGGGCATAGCGACACCTTATTGGTCGGCTTAGAAGACGGAGGTTCAGGGGTTATTGAATGCCTATAAGTCACCACTGAACGGATAAGACGCATTAATACTGCTGTGCATCCACAGTCAATAATATACGTTTACTCGAGACTTATTTTTTGTGAAAGCTTTTCTCGCGAACCCACTATAATCCAGAGATAATGATAAATTCCAAATACACAGCTCTTGCTGGTTACGGCTGCGAAGATGTCGATCTACGAGGTTTTGTTAGCTTGATGGATTTATATGAAAATAACTATCTGCGCTTGCGCCGCTTGATTCCTGACTTGTCAGCGTTGCCCGACAGCGCCGTGTCGCGTGTATCGGGGCGTTTAAGTTTGCATGTGAACATCATTGATCGTACAAAGTTCACCACGACATTATGCTTAAGTTATTTTTTTGATGAGGGTGAGCGCGGTCTGGAAGAGCCCACTTTAACCATTCGACTCTACCATGATGCGAATCAGGTAGAAGTGTTAACCGGGCATCTGCGTCATGGTCAGCAGTGCTTTGACCGTATTCCAGAAAAAGCGATAAAAATAAAATGGAAGTTAAATCGGTTTCTATACAAATGGCTGGGGTACTGCCTGCATCTTGGTCACACCTTTAAAGAGCGGGATAAAAAATCTGATGTTATCCAGTCGCCATCAAACTTAATTGCTATCCAAAATTCATCGTCCACTTAATAATGCGGCTGAGCGGTGAAGCCTGTGATGATTCTTAGTATGAAATTAACGTGCAACTTAGTTTATTTTTCAGTGCCTTAGGTCGCTTTTTTGATGTTATATATAGATATTTTCCGAGTTTGTGCGGTTTAAATATCCGACCACATTCGCAACAAATTAACGTAACCATTGCTGAGCTGTTCCAGCTCTTTAGTGCCAGCTGATGTGTTAATCAAGCTGTCTCGTGCCTGGCTAAGGTTGTATAAAATTTCACGTTTAGCTGGGTCGCGTATTGTGCTTTGTAACCAGGTGACAGCAACTAGGCGTTCACCGCGAGTAACTTTGGCAACCTCATGTGTGCTTGATGAAGGGTATAACACCGCATCACCCGCATTGAGTTTGACTTTTTGTTCGCCAAACGCGGTGCTAATAATCAGTTCGCCACCATCATAAGAATCCGGTTCACTCAGAAACAGGGTGATCGATATATCTGAGCGATAACGCTGGTTTGCCGGTCCCATTACCGGATCATCAATATGTTTACCATAGTGCATGCCATCGGTATATTTTGCGTAATAGGGTGCGGCAATTTTTGACGCAAATGTGCTGGCAAGGTAAGTTGGGTGTTTTATCAACTTGTTCATTAGCAGGTTATTCAGGCGCTGCACTTCTGCATCGGAAATAAACATTTCGTGATTATTTTTGACCCGCTGAGCCTCACTGCCCGCTGAGGCGGTACCTGCATGAAAATTTGCGGTGGCCATTAAATCGGTAATAACATGGATGTCTTCTTTATTTAATACTTCAGGAATAGTAACAAGCATAATTTAACGGCGTAAGTTCAAGTATAATTGACGAATTTTAACAGAGATTGAGTTCAGGGTTCGTGTCAAAATATGTTTGTCTTTAGTCGTATTGCTCTGTGCCTCTGGCAAAGTGCAATACGGCTGAAACGGTTGCTCTGTTTTATTTGCCAGCTCGCAGAAAAATAGATAAACCAGGCTCCTAGTAAAGATTATTTTGACCTGAGTTTTGATTGAGGGTTATATTATGAAACTAAACATCATCGTTGACGGGCGCACAAACGCATTTGAGGTGCCAGACGAACTGCTGTTAGATGCTAAAGACTTTTTCGGCAAGTTAAATGCGGACATGAACAAAGGCTGGCAAATGAGTCGTGACTGGGTTGAAATGCCCAATACCTTACAGCGTTGCCAAATTGCGGCATCTAAAATATTAATCGCCATTGATACCGATAATGAAAAATTATTGATGATGATGGCTGCTTATATTTTACATACTATGCCCGGCGTGAAGACAATCAATATCGATGTGACCGGCGATATGAATGAAACCGAGATTATTATGGAGCATGAATCGGTGCGCCCCTTGGGGCCAATTTTTAATTAAGGGCAGCACTCGTAACGCTACATTGCTCACTCCTTAATGCTCTCGCATTAATTTTATAGGAGTGACACAGTTTTTTGAACACTACCGAAAAACCAAGGATTAATAACGTCAAATTTAAAAATTATCGACTTTGGCTCTTGAGGCTTAGATAACCGACTTGTTCAGAGATTCCTTAAGCTTTTAATGTTTAATTAACTGCAATTTTATGGCTTTGCTTGTCTTTCTATTTTGAGGCGTAGTCTTGGTGTCAGCTAGTTTGAAGCGCCGTGTGCTGAATAAAATATTATGGTCAATATTCTCCAGATGGTATTTCTCAACCATGTCAGCAACTTTGAATGCTACGTTTTCGCGGTTACTGCCATGAACCATGGTAAATAGATTGTAAGGCCAGTCTGGCAAACGCCGAGGGCGGCGGTAGCTGAATGTTACAGATTCATCGTTGCCAATACATATGCCGAGCTCTTCAATTCTGTCATCTGGCATATCCCATACCACCATGCCGTTTTCGGTACAGCCTAGCTGTTGGTGACATATAACAACCCCATAGTTTTTAATCGCACCATTATTGACTAAATCTTGCAGTCGTGAGATGACATCGGCTTCACTTGTGTTTAATTTTTTTGCTATTTCAGCATAAGGTCGACTGATGATGGGTAAACCAGCCTGCACGATTTTAATTAGTGCCCGGTCTTCGCTGGTTAAATGCAATACCTGTTTATTAAGTTGCATGGTTTTTTATTTGTTGTGGACTAATGATGAAGCTAGGATTAATCGGGTAGTCATCCAGCATAGGTAAAGACATTAATGTGTGTTTGGTGTGTTGTTCGATTTCAAACAGCACAATGTCCAAGTGCTCTTCACTAGAGGCGGTGACCACAAACCAGAGATTGTACGAATGCTCGCATTCGTAGTTGTCGTTAATTTCTGGAAAGGTGCTGAGAATATCTGCTATATATTCCAGTTTGTCTACTGATACTGACATGGCCGCCAGGGTGCTAACACCAATTCTGTGTTCTCGAAATACGGGGCCTATGCGACTGACAGCGCCGTTTTTCTGTAATGACAGTATGGACTGCAAAACATCATCCTCAGTCACACGCAGTTGCTTTGCCATCTCGGCATAGGGTGTGGCTGATAAAGGTAAGTTGCGCTGAAAGTCATTCAGTATGTGTTGTTCAAGTGGTGAGAAATCGTTGATTGAAGCAGTCATATCCTAACCTGTGTGTTCGACCTGTGCGTGAAGAGAAGTACCACTGCTGTTTCACCCGCTATGCGGTGAGTATATTGCCTCTTTTATCTCTAAAAGTCTTTGATTAGGATCAAATTATTACCATGTTGTTTTGCGTATAGTTAGACGGCTCCAAGTTTATATTTTATTTAGAGTGTTTTTATATAGAGGTCTGTCTATGAGTAGCATAAAAGCAATTTCTGCAGGTGTTGTGTTTGTTCTCCTTACTGTTTTTTTATTACAAATAGCGTATATTTTTATCGCAGTTGGTTATAACGCAATGGCAAAAACATACCCGTTTTTAAATGACATAGCAGGTTCCTTTAGGTATGTCGTTGGTATTCCACTTTTTTCCGCGGTAATGTTTACAGGCGGTTGTATCACTGCGAAAATAGTCAGAACAAAAATAGTGTTACACTGTGTTGTGGTGGGCTTAATCGTTGCCGTCAGTATGTTTTACCCGCTATTGCAACATTCAAATTTAACAGTAATCGGCATTGTTGTTTTTATACTGGCCATAGTGGCTGCGACTGGAGGTGGTCTGTATTGCCAACAAGGTGGTAGAACAGAGCGTATTTAAGGTGTTCGGCAATTTATGCGAGATTCGTGCTCTCTGAGTCGATAAGTTGAAGGTGCAAGCTTACGCCTGATTTTTTGATGATGACAAAAGTTTAAAGAACGCTGTTAGCCCGAAGATTTCATCGGAATGCTACATATTTAACTTAACCCGAATATGATATATTCGGGTTAAGTTAAAGGCTTGGTAAAATATGGCAGAGAGGAAGTCTGTAGTACTGAAAAGATAACTACTTGATTATACTTGTTATATATTTTCACGTCTGAGTCAATACCAGTAAGTTAAGCAATAACGCCCGCCATTCCGTCATGTTTTTAGGCGGAATCCATTGATTGGCAAATACAATGCCTGTTATATCAGGCTCTACCAGCCATAGATTCCCGCTAAAACCATGCGGGAATGACGGAAAAAACCTTAACTTACTGGCATTAACGTCTGAGTGCTATATACGGATTGAACAAAAAAACCACGTTTTATATCTGTCCGGATAATTTACTCCTAACATTCAATTATTGATTAATGGTGAGATTGTAAATTATCAGTATAGTATAATGTACAGACAGCACGAGGTTGTAGAAACTAATAGCAATTTTTGTGAGCAAGCACCTAACAAAAAAAACTAGCAGATAGTTTAAAGGGTCACAGTTTTTACTATTCGAAAAAACTGCGCCACTTTAAACTGCGCCACTTTAAACTGCCGCTGATTTGCAACGATTAATAGAATAATTTCATTTCCATATTCGACCCGGTGAATTCGAATATGTAACGTTTATAATTTCACCAATTATTTTGAGAATATATTATGAGTAAAGGTACAGTAAAGTGGTTCGATGATAGTAAAGGTTTTGGTTTTATTACCCCAGAAGATGGCACTAAGGATCTTTTCGTTCATCATTCAGAAATTCAAAGTGGCGGGGATTATTCATCTCTTAAGGACGGTCAAGCGGTAGAATATGAAGTTGGTCAAGGTCAGAAAGGCCCTTGTGCAAACAAAGTTATACCACTTTAGCAATAAACATATAAAAAATAAGGATAGATTGTGTAAGCGAAGCGAATCACAATCTATCCTATTTGTTTGAGAAGCTTGGTATCTGCTATCTATGAAAATAGATTTTTTTAAATCAGGGTTGGGCACGCTCTTTTTCATGAGCACTTTAATTCTGCACGAGAAAAAGTCGCAGTGAAGGCACTGCAAAAAAATCAACGTATTTTACATGTGTCTATTACCTTTAATATAGGATGAGTTTATCACCCTGTTTTAGCTTGGGTCATCAACCTTAAAGCGAAGATCGTCGGCTCATTTCGACGAAAATAGCGACAGTTTTCCCTGCGCTTAAATTTTATATAAAAAGAGCTTTTTCTACAGCCTCGTTAGATCCTCTCCTGTTTGTTCCTCACCAGTACGAAGACACCAATCATATTTTTACAGATGGTTTTAAGCCAGTTTTGTGTCATTAAACTATTAAACTTTCAGCGATTCTGACAAAAGTTATATTTTTATGATATAAATGTTAGATAGCGTATCGTTTTTTGCTTTTACTTGTTTGATTCACTTTTCTCGAATTTTCCGATTGAATTTTCGCAATTCATCGCAGTAGGTTCAACTGATTTTTTTAGGTTGATAATCAGCTTCATTGTTTATGAGAGTGGCGCATGTTGAGAAAACTTTTCCCCTTTTTAAACTGGATAGGCGAACTGAAAGACCCCAATATCCTGCGTGCAGACCTGCTGGCAGGTTTAACCGTTGCGCTGGTATTAATCCCGCAGTCAATGGCTTATGCAACCCTCGCAGGACTACCGCCAGTGTATGGTCTGTACATCGCTTTCGTGCCGGTTTTTATTGCTGCGCTCTGGGGCTCTTCTCGCCAGTTGGGTACCGGTCCGGTTGCCGTGGTATCTGTCATGACGGCAACCATGGTTATGCCGGTCGTCATCCCTATGCTCAATACCGGTTATAGCCAGGAAGAGTTTCTTGCGCTGTATATTCCTATGGTTATGTTTTTAACCTTACTGGTTGGTTTATTTCAATTTTCATTGGGCTTGTTTCGTCTCGGCGCTATTGTTAACTTCTTATCACACCCCGTTATTATTGGTTTTACCAGTGCAGCCGCATTATTTATTGGTTTAACTCAAATTTCAAAAATATTTGGTGTGGAAATGCCAGGTAGTGCTAGTGACCATTTTATGACCGTGCGAATCTGGGGAGTGTTACAAAACTTGGGCGAAACGCATTTAGTGACTTTGATCATGGGTATTTCGTCTATTGCCATTATGCTGGGGTTTAAGCGTTGTGCGCCTGGCATTCCCTGTGTTTTAGTTGCAGTGGTGGGTACCACCGTGGTCAGTTATGCCATTGGTTTTGAACAGATGGGAGGCGCAGTGGTTGGTGCTATTGATGCGGGTTTGCCCACTTTTACCATGCCAGGGTTTAACATGGATGTTTTGTCCAGCTTATTCATTAGTGCCATCATTATTGCTCTGGTCGGCTTTATGGAAGCCGTGTCTATTGCAAAAGCGATGGCAGCAAAGTCGAAAGACCGTATTGATGCTAATCAGGAGCTGATAGGGCAGGGGCTGGCGAACATTACAGGCAGTTTCTTTCAGTCGTATCCGGCATCAGGCTCGTTTTCACGCTCAGCGGTAAACTTTAATGCCGGTGCCAGAACGGGTTTCTCTTCAGTGGTGACGGCAGCAATTGTGCTGATTACCTTATTGTTTCTGACACCTTTACTGTATCACATGCCAAAAGCAACGCTCGCAGCAGTGGTAATGGTGGCCGTGTTTGGTTTAATTAGTTTTAAGGCTGCAAAACATATCTGGGTAACAAATAAACCGGATGGCATTGTTGCGATTGTTACTTTTGTGGCAACCCTCGCGTCTGCGCCTAAACTTGACCATGGTATTATCATTGGTGCAATACTGGCGATTGTGCTGTATTTGTACCGCACCATGAAACCACGCGTAGCGATACTGGGTCGTTACAAAGACGGCACCTTGCGCGACATCGAAATAAATAAAGACCTACCAACGGATAAAAATATTATTGCGGTGCGCTTTGATGGCTCATTGTATTTTGCCAATGTTTCTTATTTTGAAGATGCCATGTTAAATGCAGTTTCGACTTATCCAGATGCCAGCTACTTACTGGTGGTTGCTGATGGGATTAATCAGATTGACGCATCGGGCGAAGAAGTGCTGCATCATTTTGTTGATCGTTTACACGACCACGGTATGACGGTGGTGTTTAGCGGTTTGAAACGACAAATTTTATTGGTGTTGAAAGCGAGCGGTTTGTATGAAATTATTGGTGAGCAAAATATTTTTGCCAATGAAGATTTTGCCCTGGATGAAATATACAAACGCCTAGAACTGAATGCTTCTGGCGATGCCTGCCCATTGAAACGCCAGCCTGATCCGACACCAGCGTAATTATCAGTGCTGTGTGTTTTCAATACATTG
>CAZMLD010000041.1:0-10975 GCA_964566975.1 uncultured Thiotrichaceae bacterium
CCAATAGCTTACGCGTCTTTTTCGCGCCCAACTGATTTTTTTAGGTTAAACCATTTCTTGTGACGATGCGCGGCTTAATAGCGCCTGCACCGCTTCAGCGATTGGGCAGTTTTCATATAAAACACGATAAACCTGCTCACTAATCGGCACTTCAACTTGATGCTTTCGCGCCAGAGCAATCACTTCTTTCGTGGTTTTAATGCCTTCAATCGCCTGTCCAATCTCGTCACGTATTTGTTGCAGTGTTTTCCCCTGCGCCAGTAACAGACCCGTTTGTCGGTTACGTGACTGATTATCGGTACAGGTCAAAATCAAATCACCCATTCCCGCCAGCCCCATAAAAGTCTCACGCCGACCACCCATGGCTTCACCCAGGCGCATCATTTCTGCCAGACCACGGGTTATTAGTGCAGCACGGGTATTGGCGCCAAAGCCCAATCCATCCGCAGCGCCTGCGGCAATGGCAAGTACGTTTTTAAATGCACCGCCTAATTCAACACCAATCAAATCCGTACTTAAATACACGCGAAAATGCCCACTGTGCAGGTCATCGCTGATTTGTCTGGAAAACGCTGTGGAGTTAGAGGCTACGGTAATAGCGGTAGGTAGATTGCGTGCAACCTCACCAGCAAAAGTGGGACCCGACATAACGGCCATTTTTTTACAACGTGGTAATTCTTCGGCTATTACTTGGTGTATCAGCTTACCACTACCCTGTTCTAGGCCTTTGCTAGCCCAGGCAATGCCAATATGCTCATCAAACAAATGTTTGTTTGTTTGTAAAAAAGAGCGGTATGCATGACTGGGAATCGCCATCAGAACCCACGCCGGCGAGGCCAGCGCCTGCTCAACATCTGCGCTTAGCTGCAAGTTATCAGGGAAGGTTACATCGGGTAGAAACTGCTGATTACAGCGCTGCTCGGTTAAAAGTTGAACGTGTTCAACGTCATTGCCCCACAGCAAAACTTGGTTGCCAGCTCTTGCCAGATGAACCGCCAGCGCAGTCCCCCAAGAGCCTGCGCCCAGCACCACAATAGGGTTTTTTTGATCAATTTGTGACATATTTTATGCTAGGAGTCTGTCGGGTTTAGTTAATCGTAGCGAGAGAAAGCCATTTTTAGGGCAGTTTTTTAATTATTCGAGGAGAGCAGTGGTGCATGGATGCACCGTTTACGAACCAAAGGATGGAATAGCACGGCTATTTAACGAAATTAATCGGAAAAATGAACAAAAATAGCTTTTTCGCAGTAGGTTCATACTAAGTCCGACAGGCTCCTAGAAGCGATAAATGGCAGGCTCTTAGTGAGCCACACCTTTGTCAGCCGACTCTGCTGTTGCGTCAGGCTCTTGCACTTGTGGTTCCTGCTCTTGCGCTTGTTTCTGCTGTACCTGTTGACTATACAGTGCATTAAAATTAACCGGGGCAAGCAGCAATTGAGGAAAACCGCCTTTTGAGATCAGGTCGGAAACCGCTTCTCTGGCATAAGGAAACAAGGTTTCTGGGCAGTAGGCACCAAGCATACCGGCAAGATTATCTTGCGGAAAACCAGACATAGTAAAAATGCCAGCCTGTTTTACTTCTGCAAGAAAAGCTGTTTTTTCATTATGCGTTGCCGTTACGGTAACCTGCAGCAGCACTTCATAAACATCATCAGCAATAGCATGGTGACTACTATTTAGCTGCACATTGATTTCTGGCTGCCACTCACCATTAGTAAATGCCTGCGGTGAATTGGGCGACTCAAAAGAAACATCTTTTAAATAAATTTTCTGAATAGCAAATTGCTGCTGTTTTTCACTGGTGTTTTCTTCTATGTTTTTTTCTGTGCTTTTTTCTGTGTTTTTTTCGCTCATGGTTTTCCTAATATGGTCTAAGTCATCCTCAGTCCCGATAGACGGGCAAGGCTAGTAAATGTAAAGGTATCATTATGCCTGCACTGCTTGCTCTCAGGTTAGGGTAATAACTACCCATCTCTGACTCTTTGAGAAGCTCAGCCCACACATATGACGGTGAACTTAAAGCCTTTGTGGTCATCAGTTTCACACCAACAACGCTAAAAATTAAGCTTTAAGACGCAGGTAGAATAGTAACGGATAAACACGCTTAAAACATCAGGCTATTTTTTAGATACCGGCAAATTCGCCTCTCTCCATGCAATAATACCGCCTTCCAGATTATTGATGTTTTCAAAACCCGCCTTTTTTAGCTGTCTTAGCGCACTGATTGCGGTTCTGCCAGAGTTGCAATAAACCAGTATCGGCTTGTCTTTGAACTTAACATAACCATCAAGACTGGCTGAAAACTCGCTTAATGGCGTGTTTTTCGCGCCCTTTATATGGCCGTTTTTATATTCCGACACAGAACGAACATCAATAATCAACGCATCCTCATTGTTATTCATCAAGCGCGTCGCCATGGTTGCCGACAACAGCCTGCCTTTATTAACCTGATTATCCAGTTCGGTTTTGATTAACATCACCAGCACCAGTACTAGGGCGGCAAATAATATTAAGTTGTTTGATACAAATTCAGAAAGTTGCTCCACGATGATACCTAAAAATGTTGCCCCGACAGGAGATAATTAAAAGTAGAGAAGCGAAACTAAAATTCGCCGCCATAATAATAGTTATTATAACGCTTTGTCTGGTTCGCAGGCAAAAAATAAACGGCTAGGCGTCTGTCGGGTTTAGTTGATCGTAGCAAGAGAAAGCCATTTTTAGGGCAGTTTTTCGATTATTTGAGCAGAACAGTGGTACATGGATGCACCGTTATGCCCATGGCATGGACGTGCTGAAAATTGCTCCTAGCATTTTCCACACTTCCACCATCCATGGCGGTCGTATTTCGCAAAGAGCCAGGAAGGCGGTGCGATTTACGAACCAAAGGATGGAATAGCACGGCTATTTAACGAAATTAATCGGAAAAATGAACAAAAATGGCTTTTTCGCAGTAGATTCATACTAAGTCCGACAAACGCCTAGAACGTGCTAACTCATGCAGCCATGCAAGTAGAGCATTACTGAATAGGGGCGCAGAACACTTCTTGCATCATACCGATTAAACGCAGAGTCCGCGTATCACCAACCCGATAATAGACTTTATTCGCGTCTTTCCTGGACGCAAGAATACCTTTATCACGCAAGATAGCTAGATGCTGGGAGATATTGCTTTGTGAGGTGCCCACAGCGTCAACGATATCCTGTACACTCACTTCTTGGTCACCCAAGGTACATAAAATTTTTAATCGCAGCGGGTGGGACATCGCTTTAAGAGAACGTGAGGCTCGGCTGATATCCTCTTCGCGTGACATTAAATCTGGGTCATTGGGTCTGATAGCCATGTTTTTTCCTTAAAGAAGAAATGAGTTTGAAGGCAATATTATTAATAAATAATACTTTAATACACTTTTTTTTGAATTGAAATAGCAAAATCAATAAATTTGGCTAAATATTTTGACTCGAGCTGCGATATCGTTAAGAAATAAACCCCAAACTTACCATTAATCTTTTAGCACAGACACTGTATTGCACACTTATTATCAAATATTTTTACTTTTAAGTCTTTTTTTCTGCTGTAACACGGTTTATGCATCAAAAAATGAAGATAAGGCTCACTATCAGGAACAACTTGAGCGATTACAAAAAAACATCACTGAAATACAGCAGCACCTTAAAGGCAGCAAAAAAAAGCGTAGCCACATTCTCATCGATCTTCAACAACTTGAGTCTGTAATCAGCAAAAATGCCATTCTACTCAAAAGCTTGGCGCAGGACGTGCAAATAACGCAGCAGCAGAAAATCAAGTTGGAGCATGACTTAAAACAGCTCGACCAACAATTAAGCAGGCAGCTAAACGCACTCTCTGAGCAAATGCGCTCAGCTTATCGCCTGGGGCATCAACCAAACCTGAAAATGCTGTTAAACCAGAAAAGTCCTGCCCTGGCCGGTAGAATGCAGCAGTATTTCAATTACTTCAATCGCAGCCGAGCGCAACAAATCGAGGCTTTTGGTGAAACCATTAAGCAAAAGAAACGGGCAGAGACCGCTCTACAGCAAGCCCTGAACAAGCAAAACTCGCTGCTGCTGGCGCAAAAAGAAAAAGAAAAGCAGCAGCAGAAACAGCGCTCACAACGTAAAAATTTACTGCTCGAACTAACGCATAAAATTAAAGATCAGGAGCATACTCTGTCCAGCATGGAGGACAGTCGCGGCCGCATCGAAAATCTGCTCGAATCGCTTGGCGAACTACTCGCTGACATTCCCACCAGCCCATCTGAAAACAGCCCTTTTGCGTCGCTAAAAGGCAAACTACCCTGGCCAACCAAAGGGAGTTTTCTCAATAAATTTGGCCAGACCAAGCCACGTGGTGGTTTAAAGTGGAACGGGGTCTTAATCAAAGTACCTTTTGGCACACCCATTCATGTGATCAGCCATGGTCGTGTGGCTTTTTCAGGCTGGTTACAGGGCTTCGGTTTTATTACGGTTGTCAATCACGGTGACGGCTATATGAGCCTGTATGGCAACAGTGAATCTTTGTTCAAACAAACCGGTGACTGGGTCGCTGCAGGTGATATCATTGCTACCGCTGGCGACAGTGGCGGTCAGCCACAAAGTGGCGTGTATTTCGAGATTCGCTCTCGCGGAAAACCGGTCAATCCTGCAAAATGGTGTAGTTCAGATGCTCGGCATAGCGCAACTGTTTTATAAAATCGCTCAGGCACACTAATATTAATCGCGGAACAAGCTGGCATTAATGCGCTCTAAGCACTATCATTTACTTAACTTAATGATCTGTTCTGCAATCCTTCAAATTACAAGCACAGATCTCAAACATTATGTGGTATTTACCGGAGTTATTTATGAGCAAGCAATATAAGACCTTTTTGGTTCTGGTCTTTGGTATTTTTGTTGGTGTTTCAGTGTCAATAACCAGCAGTGTGCTGGCAGAAAAAGAAACAGTGGAATCTACGGGCATCCCACTCAACGAGTTACGTAACTTTTCCGACATCTTTGCTCGCATTAAAACCGATTATGTTGAATATGTTGACGATAAAACGCTGCTTGAAAATGCAATTCGCGGCATGTTGAGCGGGCTGGATCCCCACTCCACTTATCTTGCTCCTGATGAATACAAAGAATTAAAAATTGGCACTACAGGTCGATTTGGCGGACTTGGCATTCAGGTTTCCATGGAAAACGGTTTTGTTAAGGTCATCTCCCCCATCGATGACACCCCTGCATATCGTGCTGGCCTGGAACCCGGCGACTTAATTATTAGACTTAACGATAAATCGGTTAAAGGCATGACACTAAATGATGCCGTTAAGATCATGCGAGGGGAACCCGGCTCTGATATTAAGTTAATCGTCATCCGTGAAGGCGCAGACAGACCACTTCCTTTTACTATCACCCGCGATATTATTGCAGTAAAAAGCATAAGAACACGTATTCTTGAACCTGGTTTTGGTTATGTACGCATCACTAACTTCCAGTCAAAAACGGCGCGAGATCTGTTAAGCGAAATAAACAAACTTAAAAAAGAAAGTGAGGTCGAACTTAAAGGACTGGTTCTCGACTTACGCAATAATCCCGGTGGCGTTTTAAGCGCGGCAGCGGATGTCTCTGATGCATTCATTGACAGTGGCAAACTGGTTTATACCAAAGGCCGAATCGACAATTCTAACTTTAAATTTCACGCCAAACCGGGCGACATTATGAACGGTCTGCCAATGGTTGTATTAATCAATGAAGGCTCCGCTTCTGCCTCAGAAATCGTTGCTGGCGCATTACAGGATCACAAACGCGCTGTTATAATGGGCAGAACATCATTTGGTAAAGGCTCAGTGCAAACCATTCAGGAATTACGCAGCGGTGGCGCAGTCAAAATGACCACCGCACGTTATTACACGCCACACGGCCGCTCCATACAGGGTGAAGGCATTACCCCTGACATCATCTTGGGTCAATATGAAGTTAAAGCAATCGAAGAGGATACCTCATTACGTATAAAAGAGGCTGATTTAAAGCGCAGCCTCAGTAACCCAACGAAGTCACAGGAAGCGATAATTAAAGCAGAGGAAGAAAGCAAAAGCGAGGAAGAAAAACAAGCTCGCTTAAGCCCTTCTGAAGACTTTCAGCTGTATGAAGCGTTACTGCTATTAAAAGGCATGAGCATTTTGAGCAGATCATAAAATAACGACCGCGCTTTATGTGCATATTGAGTTGTTACAGTCGGCGTTTAAAAAACGCTAGCTTGGCCAGTACATCAATAACAGAGCAAAAAGACAGCTCAAATAGGGCGCTTTATTCGCGGTGCAATATCATTATGTATCGGTTTAAATTGTTAACCATGCGATCACCTGCATTTGCCTTTATACTGCTGACTTTAATAACTGCGCCCGTCAATGCTGAAAAATTTGCCAGTATTATTATTGATGATATCGGCAATAACTTAAAACATGGACAGGACATCATCAAGCTGCCTTATGCACTGACTGTCGCCATACTTCCTGAAACAGCTCACGCAATAACATTAGCCCGCCTGGCAAAAAAAAACCAGAAAGAAGTCATGCTACATATGCCTATGCAGTCAGTGGCACATCATAAGCTTTCTCCAGGTACGCTTAAATTACACATGAGCCAAAGCCAATTCAAACAGCAGTTACAGCTCAACTTAAATGCCGTGCCTTATGTGCGAGGAGTTAACAATCATATGGGCAGCCTGATAACTCGGCACCCTGGCCATATGAGCTTGCTAATGAAAGCACTATCACAACGCGGCGATCTCTATTTTATCGACAGCAGAACCAGCAGTAAAACCGTCGCTGAAAAAATGGCGACTGAATACAGCATACCCAACATGGCGCGCGATATTTTTCTTGATCCCGACTTCAAAGCCAGCACCCTGCGTCGACAGTTTGACCGCTTCATAAAGATAATCAATCAACGCGGTTACGCGCTGGCAATTGCACACCCACACCCGGAAACCATAAAGTTTTTACGCAATCATTTAGCAGAATTAAACCAGCATGGAATCACATTGCTACCCGTTTCAGAACTCATTTATTACACAAACCAAAAGCATAAAAAACAGGAAAATAATTATGTCGCATGTGCTAGTACCTCTTGCCCAGGGCTGTGAAGAACTCGAAGCCGTAACCATAACCGATTTACTGGTACGCGCGGGCATAACCGTGACGACCTGCGGCCTTGACCAGCAACCAGTCACAGCCTCTGGCGGCATCACCATTATCCCTGATACCAGTATTGATCAAATTCTGAACGAAACCTTTGACCTTATTGTTCTTCCAGGTGGCCTGCCTGGCGCAGACCACCTGCGTGACAACACACAACTGCAAACACTAATAAAAAGACACAGCGCAGCTAATAAATATGTTGCCGCCATCTGCGCGGCGCCTAAAGCACTGGCACACGCAGGGTTATTAGCAGGCAAAAAGGCCACCGCGTATCCTGGCGTATTAAATGCACTGAGTGATCCCAGCATTAGCATTTCAGATAGTGCTGTAGAAATCGACGGCAACATCGTTACTTCTCGCGGCCCTGGCACGGCCATGGATTTTGCCCTATGTTTAATTGAGCTGTTAGAGGGCAGTGATAAACGCGAAGAAGTGAACCAGCAGCTGGTTCGCTAAAAATCGACAGATTCATTCCATCACTTAATGAGCTCATACCCTTACTAACTAGATATTTGTAACTTTTTTAATTTTCGTTATAATACCTGATTAAATTACTAGGTTATTATTTACATTAGAGGCAGGTACAACCCATGCAAGCAGAAGTTAACGGACAAATGATACAGCTCAGCGAAGCTGGCTGGTTAGAAAATCTAGACGAATGGAGCAAAGAACTCGCCGTCGAAATTGCTAAAAGTGAAAAAATTGTTGATGGACTCACTGAAGAACACTGGGACATCATCAATGAGGCACGTGACTATTTCCATGACAATGGCAGCGTCTGCGAACCTCGTTCATTCTCAAAAATAATGAAGAAAAAATACGGTAAAGATCGCAGCGACCAAAAATATATTTACTCTTTATTCCCTACTGGTCTGATCAAATGCGCCAATAAAATAGCAGGATTACCACGACCTAAAGGCTGTAGCTAAACGGCTTCAATTATATTGCAAGCCAGCTCAGGCGCATGGACGCGCCTGCATTACAGCTTTTACATACCCCACCGACACACTTCATGTGACGAAAACTTATGCAACGATTAAGACCTACCTGCATAACAATACTATTGCCATATATTACTTACGTTTTATTTTCTAGCTGCCTGATTACAGGTAAACTAACTGCCCGAATTAAACCCTGACAGCCTCGCCTAATCTAGCCTGGAGTAACAAGCATGGAAGATACTGCGCTTAACTATCTACGCAATACTTTTGGGTATGCTGAATTTCGCCTACAGCAAAAAGACATCATCCAGACACTAGTCAATGGTGGTGACGCAGTTGTGCTTATGCCAACGGGTGGCGGAAAATCATTGTGTTATCAAATACCATCGTTAGTTCGCCAAGGTATCGGCATCATTATTTCACCACTAATCGCGCTTATGCATGACCAGGTCATGGCATTGCGACAGCTTGGCATCAATGCCGCTTACCTAAATTCGACACTAAATGCACAAACTGCACGACAAATAGAACAGGATTTAATTCATGGCAAACTGGACATGTTATATGTTGCCCCAGAGCGCCTGACGAACCCCAGCTTCCTGAGCTTATTAAGGAGAACGTCAATCTCGCTTTTTGCCATTGATGAAGCCCATTGCGTTTCACAATGGGGGCATGATTTTCGCCCAGACTACATCCAGCTATCCCTGCTGCATGAGCAATTTCCAGATATTCCCCGCATTGCCTTAACCGCCACTGCCGATGAAAAAACGCGTAACGAAATAAAACATCGGCTAGGACTCAACTCGGCAAATGAATACATCTCCAGTTTTGACCGACCTAATATCTGTTATCGCATAACCGAAGCTTCAAGCAATGCAAAAACAGCACTATTACGTTTCATTCAGAATGAACACGAAAAAGATAGCGGCATTGTTTATTGTCTGTCACGTAAAAAAGTCGAGGCCACCGCGCACTGGTTAGCGGAAAAAGGTTTTACCGCACTGCCATACCATGCCGGTTTATCAACTGACATTCGGGCACAGAACCAGCAACGCTTTCTTCATGAGGAAGCGGTTATTATTGTTGCTACCATCGCCTTTGGCATGGGCATAGATAAACCAGACGTACGTTTTGTGGCGCACCTAAATCTGCCTAAAAGTATGGAAGCTTATTATCAGGAAACCGGAAGAGCAGGGCGCGATGGTCTGCCCGCTAATGCCTGGATGAGTTATGGCCTGCAGGATGTCATCACTCTCAAACAAATGATGGCATCATCAACAGCCGAAGAACAGTACAAACGCATTGAACACCATAAACTGGAAGCCATGCTCGGCTTTACTGAAATCACCGCCTGCCGACGCCAGGCATTGCTCAACTATTTTGATGAAGAGTTTAAACAAGCTTGTGGCAACTGCGACAACTGCCTGACCCCCGTGCAAACCTGGGATGCCAGCATTGCCGCCCAGAAAGCACTGTCATGTGTGCACCGTACTGGGCAACGCTTTGGCGCAACCTATCTGGCCGATGTGTTAATCGGTAAAGATAACGACCGTATCAAACAGTTTGGTCACGATAAACTCAGTGTCTACGGCATTGGCAACGAGTTCGATGCAAAAAAGTGGCGCAATATTTATCGCCAGTTAATCACTCAAGGTTTACTTAATGTTGATGTTGAAGGTCACGGCAGCCTGCATCTGACTGAAGCTTGCCGTGCTGTTTTACGCGGCGAAACAACGCTGTTATTACGCAAAGAAAGCAAACCCGCGAAAGCCGCTCGCCAGGGAAGAAAAACCTACCATAACGATAAAGCATCAGACGATACTTTGTGGCAGGCCTTACGCTCCTGCCGTAAAAATCTTGCCGAAGAAAACAATGTGCCGCCCTTTGTTATTTTCCATGATGCTACTTTATCTGAAATGATGCAGCGCCAGCCTGCTAACAACCAGCAGTTTTTACAACTTAACGGTGTTGGTGAAAGCAAGTCGGAAAAATATGCCAGTGCTTTTCTCGCTGTCATCAGCGAACACGTCAATCATCAAAAACAAAGCATCAGCGATACTATAAGTGAAACTCTGCTGCTGTTTCATCAAGGTCTCAAGGTCGACGATATTGCGAAAAAACGTAACATAAAAGCATCAACCATTTTCACACACTTGGCCAGTTGTATTGAGCGGGACGAACTCAAATTAAACGATGTTGTTGATTTAACTGAGCAGCAGCTTACTATTATCCACGAAGCCATGCTGAGTGTCGATGACGGCAGTAAAAAGTTAAAACCGATATACGATGCGCTTGATGGCATGTTTGAGTACCACATTATACGTTGCGTACAGGCTGCGGTTATTCCTGGATAAAGCAGCGATGGCTTTGTCTTTGCGCTCATTCAATTAGAGATCAGATAATGCTATTTGTTTCACCGTTAATTCATCAACCACCTTAGAGGTTGCAATATTAATTGTATATTGATCATCCAACGCAATGTTTTTTAAAAACCACTGTTCCTCATCTAACGTCGCTATCTCCTGACTTAGCTTTACATCACGCATACGTGCTAAACCCGCCGTATTTGCGGCTTTCACAACCGCCTCTTTTTTTGACCACAAATCAAAAAAACGCTGCGGTGTTTGTTGGATTGTCAGTAATTCATCTGCTGACAGCACCATTTTAAAATTTAAATACTTTAGCTTGCGGATAGCTTCGACATCAACCCCCACTTTTAATGTTGTACTGCTTATTATCACGATGAAGTCGCCCGAATGTGAGATATTAAAATCAAAACGCTCAGCCACATTTTTCCAATATGGCTTGCCTTTATCAGGATGCTGCACATCACATAAT
>CAZMLD010000042.1:0-10975 GCA_964566975.1 uncultured Thiotrichaceae bacterium
AACTAATAATACGTTACCTCCTTAATTATTCATGGCCCGTTTTTCATGCCGTTGGGCACCTTTGCGCGAAACCGCGGATTTTTCCCTGGATTATGGCAGCATGGCATTTGCCATGAAAGAAGTGGTGGCAGAGATTCGCTGGTCTGCGGGTGATATGGTGGTGCTAAATGACCCCTATAAGGGGGGTACACACCTGCCGGATATTACCTTGATTGCACCCTTGTTCATTAAGAATATTCTTGCTGGGTTTGTTGTTAACCGCGCGCACCACGCTGATATAGGTGCCAAAACGCCGGGTTCCATGCCGCTATCCTCCAGTTTGTCTGAAGAAGGTTTAATTATCAGACCAACGTTACTGGTTAAGAAAGACCAGCTTGATGACGACTATTTTATGACGCTGATGAAACCTATGCGAAATAAACAGGAGTCAACAGGAGACTTTATTGCCCAGATTGCGGCTAATCGGCGTGGTTTAGACCGGCTTGCTGCATTGATAAAAAAAACCGGTTTCAAGCATTATCTGGATAGTCTTGAGCAGTTAAATCTTTATGCGAGTAGTTTGGCGAAAGCGAGCCTTGCCGAGATCAAAGATGGCGAATACCAATTCAACGATGTGCTGGACGATGATGGTCAGGGAAATACCGATATCGTTATCAACGCGAGTGTTAAATTTAAGCAGGGTGAGGTGACAGTTGATTTTGCCGGAACGGCAAAGCAGGTGCCGGGCAATATTAACTGTCCTTTGTCGGTAACGGCCGCTGCGGTGTATTATGTTTTCAGGTGTTTGATGCCAGCACAAACACCTGCCTGCGCTGGTAGTTTTAAAAATATAAAAATTATCGCAGCAGAAAACGCCTTAGTGAATGCCGCTTATCCTGCGGCGGTTGCTGCCGGTAATGTTGAAACCAGCACCCGAATTGTTGATGTGATATTAGGTGCTTTGGCACAGGCATTACCAGAACGTGTGCCAGCAGCCAGCCATGGCAGCATGAACAACCTTGCCATGGGTTCCGCTGGTGGGAATGGCTTGCCTGCCTGGGACTATTACGAAACCATCGGCGGCGGAATGGGTGCAAGTCGTATCTCGCATGGCCTTGATGCCGTGCAAACACACATGACCAATACCTTAAATACACCCGTTGAAGCACTGGAAATGAACTATCCCGTGCGTATTAATCGCTATCAAATTCGGCAAGGTTCATCTGGAGCGGGTCAGCATCGTGGCGGCGAAGGCCTGCTGCGGGAATATGAATTTTTAGCACCAGCGCAGGTGACAGTACTGTCAGAACGCCGTTGTCATCAACCGTGGGGCTTATTTGGCGGTATGCCGGGTGAGAGAGCGGCAAATTATTTGAATGGTAAGCTGCTGCCGGGCAAGTGTAGTCTGTACGTGCAGCTTGGCGATGTGTTAACCATAGTGACGGCTGGCGGCGGCGGTTATGGTGTCGCGTTAGCCAGTAAACGGTGAGTTTTATAGCCTGTCATGAGCAGTTCGCCATACGAACACCATGGGGGGCATTGTCGCCATCAGTAAAAAATTGGGTCTATGCCATATTGAGTGGACTTTAGTATTGTGACCAAAGAATTATCCTTCCCGTCATTCCCGCATGTTTTTAGCGGGAATCTATTGTCTGATGAGTAGATTCCTGCTAAAAACATGCAGGAATGACGGGGTAAGTAACGTTGCTATTTCTGGGTTACAATAAAAATCCACTCAATATGGCATAGACCCAAAAAATTGATACAAAAAGGTCACTAATTATATTACTATGCTCTGATGTTTTTCTGTAAGCATAAATTTGTTGTGAACATCACGCTTGCGCTACTGGTATTTTTAGCGCAATTTGTCACTATTGTTCACGCCACTGAGCATCCTTTTCACGAGGATGAGGCTGCCTGTAGCACTTTTCTTAGTGTCGAACACAATCAGTTTTTAGTTGGAGAGGTTCAACCTTTCTCTTTAGTGATTGCTTTTGTGGTCAATAAAGAAATAACACCTGTTCATAGTGTCCCGCTTTCAGCTAGACATTTCTATCGGCAACGCGCCCCACCTGTTACGCCCGTTTGAATGACATCGATAACCAGGGTTGCCTGGGAATAGATAAGCGATTACGGGAAAGTGAATCGACGCTGACCGCCTGCTCTGGGTGGCATTTTGCCACTGCTGAAAATTAAGTCAGGCTGACGTTGATAAAAGGCGATTCGCTCTGCGAGTGCTGATTTTGTCACCCCTTTATTCGTTGTTTGTCTATTTACAGCCAGCCCCCCAATCGATATTAATTTTTATAAGTTGAGTCCTGTCGCCACGGCGACATGAGGCTTGGCTTCGATCATATAAATTTATATATTCTGGGTAAAAAAATGAAAATTTCACCAATAAAATATGCTGTTTTGGCAGCGCTCTTTGCGCCAGTGGCAATAGCCAGTGCGGCAACAAAAAGTACGGAAAGCATACAGCTGACAGAGCAACTAGAGGCGTTAGAGCAGCGTCTGCTGTTTATGGAAACAAGCAGCAGCAGTGAGAATAATACAGTGGCGAAAAGTGGGCCGACGGGTATGGTGCAGATCAGTAACAACGCCTTTAACCCCGCAGTGAGCATTATTATTGACGGGGTTTTTGCCGACTATAAAAATGACCCAAAACATTACGCCATACCAGGCTTTGCTCTGGGCGGCAAGGCTAAGCTGGGCGCGTCAGGATTTTCCTTAGGGCATTCAGAGCTGGTTTTTAGCAGCAATATTGATAGCCGGTTTTTTGGTCAGTTTACGCTGGCACTTGATGAGCATGACGGTAAAACAGAGCTCAAACTAGAAGAAGCCTTTTTTGAAACCCTCGCACTGGGTAACGGCTTTACCATACGTGGTGGTCGTTTTTTCTCTGGCATCGGATATCTCAACCAGCAACATCAACATGCTTGGGATTTTTATGATGCACCGTTAATTTATCGCGCTCTATTTGGTAATCAGTACCGTGATGATGGGCTCCGTGTTTCCTATGTTGCTGCCAGCGATTTGTTTATGAAAATAGGGGTGGAGGCTTTTTCAGGCGCTAAATTCCCGTTTGGGGGCCATCATGATGCGGTTGGTAGCTGGACAGCGTTTGCAACAACCGGTGGTGACATTGGCAATAGTCATAGTTGGCAGGCGGGCTTAAGCTATTTGCAGGCAGACAACATTGAGCGTAAATATGGCGGTCATGCACATGCACATGGACACGACGGTGAAAGCAAAACCGCGAAATTTAAAGGTGACACGAATACGGCGGGGTTCAATGTTGTTTATAAATGGGCACCTAATGGCAATTTTCGTGAGCAAAACCTCACCGTACAGTTTGAATACTTTAAGCGTGAAGATGACGGTAAAATCGAAGTAAAAAAAGTGAAGCATGACGGCCATAAGGAAGAAAAAAGCAGTCACTTAAACGCAGAGCAGTACGGCTGGTATTTACAGACTAGCTGGCAGTTTTCACCGCAGTGGCGAGTGGGTGCGCGTTATGATTTGTTAGGCAGTGATAATCGTGGCGATAATAATCATGCCTTAGAGGATGCCAACTTGCTGGCAAACGGGCACACGCCAGAGCGCAGCAGTTTGATGCTTGAATGGTTGCCAAGTAAGTTTAGCCGAGTTCGTCTGCAATATAATATTGATGACTCTGGTAAACATACAGATAATCAAGTGTTTTTACAATATACAATGAGCTTGGGGGCGCATGGTGCACATGCTTTTTAATCGACAGAATCGTAAAACACGTACGCATAAAATACAGCCTCGTCAGTGGTTATTTGCAGTAGTCTGTTTGTTTGCTGCGAGCAACTCGCAGGCAACACTCAATGTGTTTGCCTGTGAACCTGAATGGGCGGCGTTAGCCAAAGAACTAGGTGGTGAACAGCTGAATATTTTTTCGGCAACCACCTCCATGCAGGATCCGCATTTTATTCAGGCAAGGCCCAGCCTAATTGCCCAGGCAAGGCGAGCTGATTTACTGGTTTGCACAGGTGCTGATCTGGAAATTGGCTGGTTGCCCCTGCTGTTACGCAAGGCAGCCAATAACAATATTCTACCCGGCAGCCTTGGCCATTTTTTTGCCGCTGACTTTGTCAATATGCTGGAGATTCCAACAAGCATCGACCGTCGTCATGGTCATGTGCATGGTGCGGGCAATCCGCATATTCATACCAGCCCAGAGAATATGCTGCGTGTGGCAGAGGCACTAACAAAACGGCTGATTAAACTCGATGCAGTTAACCAGGTTTATTACCAGAAAAACTTTGCTACTTTTGAGGCGCACTGGCAGCAATCGATTAAACGCTGGCAGCAACAAACAGAAGTATTACAGGGTATCAACATCATTTCCCATCATCGCTATTGGTCTTATTTTAATGCGTGGACGGGTATGCAGCTGGTGGCAACGCTAGAGCCCATACCAGGGGTGTCGCCAGGAAGTGCGCACCTTGCCTCGTTAAAAAAACGGGTGCTAGACAAAGACGTGAAGATGATTATACATGTTGCTTATGTTAATAACCGACCCGCAAGATGGCTGTCAGAACGTACTGGGCTGCCAGTGCTGGCTCTGCCTGCAACGGTCGATTTTCAAAGCGGTGAAAGTTTGACCTCATGGTTTGATAACGTGGTGAACAAGCTTGTGGCGGTAGTAAAAGAATAGAAAACGACAGCAACAGTAATAATAACAGCTTGAATTCAAGCAGAAGCAGGACGATGACCGCCCTGGCCAAAGGTGATGGTCAGGGCGGTGTTGTTTTCGATTGCTTCTTTGGTTGAGCTGGGGCTATTACCTGCTTGCTCTTATGTAAACCCTTTGGAAAATAAATAGCCATGAACGTAGACGGTCTCGACGTAAGCATATTATTGCCCGCATTTGTTGCCGGTGTGGTGGTCTTGCTAACGCATATACCACTGGGTCGTGAAGTGATAAAACGCGGCATTATTTTTATTGACCTAGCAATTGCACAAATTGCGGGTTTGGGGGTCATCATCGCCTTTCAGTTCGGTGCTCAAATGCATGGCGTTGGCGTGCAGTTTGCCGCTGTGACTAGCGCTTTATTAGGTGTCTGGTTTATCCATTTTCTGGAGAAAAAAGCCGGCGAACACCTCGAAGCCATGATTGGTATTTGTTTTGTGCTAGCTGCCAGCGCAAGTCTTTTGTTGTTGGCACATGACCCGCATGGTGGCGTTTATCTGAAAAAACTGCTGGTGGGGCAGGTATTATGGGTGGGCTGGTCACAAATCATCAAAGCCGCCGTGATTTCTCTGGTCATCATTTTAATCTGGTACAACTATAAAGAAAAAATAGGACGAACTGGTTTTTACGTGCTGTTTGCCATTGCGATTACCTTGTCGGTGCAGTTGGTCGGTATTTATCTGGTTTTCGCCAGCTTGATTATTCCCGCGCTGGCAACGGCAAAACTGGCGACTCGGCAGGCGATGATAATTGCGGCGATAATCGGCATGTTGGGTTATTTGTTCGGCCTTATTGCCTCTGCTCTGTTTGATTTGCCTAGTGGTGCTGTCATTGTCTGGAGCCTGGCGATCACCGCACTCTTTACGCCGCTGCTGGTGTTCAAGCGCTATTGATGCAAGTTTGTGTGGATAATCTGATGGCAGGGATTAATTGGGCGTAGAGGCTTCTAATGGTTAGAGCATTATGTTTCCTGTGTCAATTTCCCCTGTCTTTATAGCTGCTGTTTTAGCCACTTGATCGCTCCAGCCGATGCTTGCCAAGTTTCTCGCATATCATCGCGGTAAAGCCATGCCTGATCTGCGCCACCGTAGGTGTAGCCGTATCCATCAATTCTGGGTTTCTTTACGCGGTTTTTAATGAGGTAGTCAGTGACCAGTGGCAATGCCTCGTGAGCCTGTAGTAGTGAGTTTTTTGCCTTATCCAAGTGACCCAAACGATACAGTGCAAGCGTTTTTCCATAACGTGTTTCTGCCATCATGTCATCTGGGTAGTGATGGCAGAGTTCGAGCGCGTGTTTATCCTGTCCCTGTTGCAGATAATGGTTGACCAGCAGACTGCGATAGCCGTGGTTGTCACTCGGGTTCAATTTAATATATTGTTGCATGAGACGGGTCGCTTTTTCTTGTTGCTTGTTATCCAGAGCCATGGTGATGCTGTGTTTTAATAAGCGTAAAGCCGAGCGGTTTTCCATTATTAGCCAGGGCAGCTTGAGGTCGTGATCGTTATCAGCTTGCTCGATGATCAGTCTCGCGCGTTCTAACAACGGCTGGAGCTGGTTCATCGGCCCCCAAGGGTAGTCATTATCGGGGTGGATGAGCATCAGGGTGGCAACGTCATCAAGAATATCCAGACTATCGGCAGATTGCGGGGCTTTAAGTAAAAAATCCAGCCATTCATTATTGTCTTCATCTGACCACGCACCCTTGTGATCAAAATCAACTTCCTGTGTGGAAAAAGGCTTGTTTACAGGAACGATACTATGCCACGTCTGCTCAAGAAACAGTATTGCCTTTGGTGCTTCCATAGTGCCGGCATTTGCCATAGGGTCTGACTCGGGCGGTGTTTCATCGTCTGCATCATCAAATAGGTCGATTTGTTTTTCTATTTCTGGCGCCATATGATGGCTGATGACATATGTTGGAATTTTTCGTGTTTCCAGCATGCTGAGCCAGTCCTGCAATTGCTCCAGTCTGGGGTTATGACCGCCTGCCTGTTGTAGTGCTCTGACAGGGTCGCTCTGTGCCTGCGTGAGAATATCTATTATGTCAGGATACTCATCTTGGTGACGTTGCATTTTTCGTAGCCAGAATTTGGCGCGTTGGCGTGCCAGCTCGATTTCATTGCTATCCACTAACAGGGTCAATTCCAGCAGGCAGTGGCTTGGGTTGTCGGGTTCGGCGCGCATGGCCTCGGACAGTGCCAATCGTGCGCCACTAATATCACCACTATCCTGTCGCCATGAAGCCAGTCTTTGCCAGGCTTCGGCGCGAATCGCTGCGCTATGGTGCTGGCACATGCGCTGTAATAAATCCTGTTTTTTCTTATCTGTTTTATAGTGTGCGTTGTAGCTGTCACAGAGTGTATCGAGTGCGCCGCGATGGTTCTTATTAAGGCGTGGCGCATTATCGGCGAAGAGTGGTGCTAGTATTTTAATTGTTTGTGCAAAATCATTATCCTCAAAACAATAATCGGCCATTAACAGCAGGCCTATCACTGGGATGTTATTTTGTTGCAACATATTGTTAAGCGTGTTTTTACTCGCTGCCTTGTAGAAAAATGGCCACATCATGTCGCCATGAATAACGGGTAAATCTTCAAGGAGTATGCAGCATTGTTTGTATTTAAGTGTTGAGCCACAGGGGCAGGGCGTGTTGCGACTGGGTTTGTCTAAAGGTATCGGCTTGAAATCGTTGCTAGGTTGTGGCGCGCTATTCCAGATGTTAGCGCCAATCCAGTAAGCGAATCGGTCAATATCGGTAGGGGGGATAATAGTAAACATGGACGGTGCCAAAGCGGGCAAACTGGTTCTTGCCCAGTTTAAATAGTCATCGGCAGACACATGGTTGAGTAGTTTTGATGCGGTAACATGTAGCACCATATTAAGCTGGGAAATGATGTCATCATCTATGTCAAAGTCATCAGGTGGTTTGTTCATTTTATCCAGTAGGTGAGTCAGGTTGCTTAGAGATGTTATGGTTACAGTTAAGCATTAACAATCAAAAGTATAAAGAAAAATATTATGTGTGGAATATGTGGTGAATTAAGATTTGATGGTGCGATGCCTGAGGCGCAGCGTATTGAGCGCATGAAACAAAAATTGCAAAAGCGGGGGCCGGATTCTGACGGAGCGTATATCAAAGCCCCCATTGCACTGGGTCATCAGCGCCTGGCCATTATCGATTTATCCGATAAAGCTGCTCAACCCATGCTAGATACCGTGTCGATTGAAGCGGCAGGCGTGGCACTGGTTTTTAACGGCACTATTTATAACTACCCTGATTTGCGCAAGCAGTTGCAGGCTCTTGGTCACCGTTTCCGCTCTACTGGCGACACCGAAGTTATCTTGCGGGCTTATATCGAATGGGGCGAAGCCTGCGTCACCAGATTGCAGGGCATGTTTGCCTTTGCTGTCTGGGATCACAAAAAACAAACCTTATTACTGGCGCGTGATCGTAACGGCATAAAACCGTTGTATTTTTCGCAAACCTCGCAGCGTTTATTATTTGCATCTAACACACAGGCGCTGCTTCATGCTGATGACCAGATAGATACCTCAGTTGATGCTACCGCACTGCATCACCTGTTTACACTGCATGGCGTTGTGCCCGCGCCGCGTACCGTTATCAGCGGTATTAGAAAAGTAAAGCCAGCACATTACATGGTTATTTATAAAAACGGTAAAGTGGAAGAAAAACGCTACTGGTCTTTGGTAGCAAAACGCCCAGACACAAAAATGACGGAGCAGGACTGGGTGCTCGCGGTACATGATGAATTAAAGCGAGCGGTAGAAAAGCGCGTAAAAATTGCCGATGTACCAGTCGGTGTTTTGCTGTCGGGTGGCATCGACTCTAGCCTTCTGGTGGGGCTGTTGTGTGAGGCTGGCGCGACAGGCTTGAAAACGTTTTCTGTTGGTTTTGAAGATGCGCCAGAAGAAAAAGGCAATGAGTTTGCCTACTCCGATGCGGTGGCAGAAATGTTTGGCACCGAACACCAGCAGTTAATGGTGCCCAATAGCCAAGTATTGCCACGCTTGCCAGAAGCTTTTGCCAACATGGCAGAGCCAATGTTTGCCCAGGACGCAGTGGCATTTTATCTGTTGTCAGAAGTAGTATCCAGAGAAGTCAAAGTGGTGCAAAGTGGGCAGGGAGCGGACGAAGTCTTTGGCGGTTACTTCTGGTACCCGAAGATGCATGATTCTTCTACCAGCGGCATTAAACGTTTTTCAGATGAATATTTTGACCGTGATCATGCAGAATACCTGGAAACTGTCGATCACCGTTTTCATACTAATGATGTCACTTCTGAACTAATACAGGGTTTACTTGAAGAAGTGGAAGCTGATGAATATCTGGATCGTGTTCTGGCTGTTGATGTTAATACCCTAGTCGTTGATGACCCTGTTAAGCGTGTTGATAATATGACCATGGCATGGGGGCTGGAAGCCAGAGTGCCTTTTCTTGATACGCAACTAATCGAACTCGCGGCATCGATGCCGCCACAGATGAAGCTGCCCAGCGGCGGAAAACACGTGCTGAAAGAGCTGTCACGTGGTTTTTTACCTGATAGTGTGGTTAATCGTAATAAGGCGTATTTCCCGATGCCGGCACTAAAATACGTGCGCGGTGAGTTTTTGACCTTCATGAAGGATATTTTGTTATCTGATGTGGCGAAGCAACGGGGGTTGTACAACTCAGCTTATGTTGAAAAGCTGCTCAATAATCCAGAAGATTATCACACGCGCCTGCAGGGCAGCAAATTATGGCATCTGACAGCATTAGAATTATGGTGGCAGCAGAATGTTGACCCATAGCGAGGTGCGTGCAGAAGATATCGGCTTGTGCTGGTTTTCCACGTTGTTTGCCCCGTCGTTAGCCCAGTAAATCCTTAAGGTTAATTGTTATCAATTTAAGAGTATAATGGCGCTGATAACTATTGAAAACAGGTACTTGAAATGACAGATGTTTTAGAAAGAATTGAGAGCCAAGTTAAAGGCAATAACGTAATGGTTTACATGAAAGGTACACCGCAATTCCCGCAGTGTGGTTTTTCTGGGCGTACGGTAGAGGCCTTAAAGCAGGTAGGTAAAGAATTTGCCTACTGTAATGTACTTGCAGACCCTGAAATTTTTCAGAACCTGCCCCGTTATGCAGACTGGCCCACGTTCCCACAGGTTTATGTGAATGGTGAGTTGATCGGTGGCTGTGACATTACCATCGAGATGTTTGAGAATGGTGATTTGAAAAAAATGATTGACGAAGCGGACGCTGGCTAGTCACTGTTTTTAAAGTCCCCGATAGGGGATCCGTAAATCCCACGCCTTTAGGCGGCCAGGGTTAAGTGGAAGCATAATTAATCTCGTTACTTGCCTGTTACGCTCCGTCATTCCTGCATGTTTCTAGCAGGAATCCATCGTTTAGCATCAGCGGTGGTTAGCCCTTGGTCGGTAGGATTGAATGAGGTGGTGCGACTAGCAACTAGATATTTATTAGTTTTAATTCTTCAAGGCGAATTGCCATTGCTTCAACAGAAACTCGGAATTGCTTTGATAACGAGATGAAGTGCTGATTATTGTAGTGCTCAGTATCAGCTAATATTCTTGAGACAGAGCGAAGGTTGTTCTTTTTTACCATCAAGTTCATCTTGTTTGCTGGGTCAAGCGCAAAGATTGTTGCTTCATCAAGTGTAAAAGCATGAATACCAAAAATTTGTTCAAAACGTTTTTTAACAAGATTTTTAGGCATTAAGAAAAATGCTGCGAATTTGTCTGCTTCGATTTCTATTTTTTCTTTTTTTCTTTTAACTGGTGAGCCATCCAGTGCTCTGTCTCTGTGTAGACCTGCACTTTGGTGCATTAGTGCATGACCCAGCTCATGTGCTGAAGTGAAACGTTGTATTTCTAGTGAGAATTGGTTGGAGATATATGCTTTTTTGTTTGGTTGGTCGATAAGACCTGCGATTTTAAATTTTGCACCATTTGAGTAATCATCAAGTGTTTCATATATATTATACTCATATCCGATGCTGCGAAAAGCAACGGAAGGGTCTAATAAATCAACAGGATCAGTTGGCGCCCCATTAGGCCAAATTTCATTGCGGCGTTTCCATAATTTAGTTTGAATATCTCGCGCTAATTGCTCAAACCGTGAAATCGGTAGGTCATCATGTGTGTTAGTTTCGTTTATCCGTGCATATGGGTTGCCCATTAAGGCGTATTTAGAAATTTTAACCGTATTGCCTGCTATGAAAGCATAGGGATCTTGCATAGCTTTTAGGTTA
>CAZMLD010000043.1:0-3790 GCA_964566975.1 uncultured Thiotrichaceae bacterium
TGCTTCCACTTAACCCTAGCCGCCTAAAGGCGCGGGATTTACGGATCCCCTATCGAGGACTTTAAAAATGAGCATTTTTGTGTCACTAAGAAATAACAGAAAAAAGGCAACACAGATGAATTTCGCTCGTTTTCTGGCTCGTTTCATCATGTAATGGAGATAAACGATTTTGGACTAACCCCCGTGTTTTCAGGCTATTTTAATGATTAAAATACGACAATATTCACACTCATTTCATATTGGACAAGGCTATAAATTGCTTATATAACAAAAACAGGATAAAATCCCTACTGTTTTACTCAGGTATTATTTAGGTACATTAACAATGGCAGCACGCTACCAGCTAAAAGTAGTGACTGAATTTGCTTCAGCGCATACTTTACGTGATTATCCCGGCGCATGCAGTCGAATGCATGGCCACAACTGGAAAGTCGAACTGGAAGCAGTTGCTACTCGGCTTGATAATGTCGGCATGGCGATTGATTTCAAAGAAATGAAAAATGCCGCAAATGCAATTGGTGATGAACTTGACCATCGCTACTTAAATGATCTTGAACCCTTTAAAAACATTAACCCAACGGCAGAAAACATCGCAGCGTACATGTACAAAGCCATTTCTACCCGTATTAACAGTGAGCACATCAACGTAACCGCACTTACACTTTGGGAAACAGAACGTGCCTGCGTTCGTTATAGTGAATAAATATAACTGCTCAAGAAATACGTGCCAAGAAGTACGCACCAGATTGAAACGACCTTTCAAAACAGCAGAAAACAAGCGCACTTTCAGCAGGCTCACATAGATAGTGTGTTTACAGCAACCGAAAGGCAGGCTCAACTCGGCATCATCTTTTTTAGTCGTTAAACAGTTTTATACAGCCATCCATGACTTAGCAATAATATAAAGCATAAAAATACAATTTTCATGCTACTTACAAAACCAGTGACTTACCGTCATTAGTTAGACGCTGGCTTTACGAAGGTTTTCACTTTGTGAGCAACACCAGTTACAACAAAATTAGTAAAGAGATAGATAATGAGCAATACCCTTGAGAAACAAGCTAAAACCACAAATACCTTGCCTGATGTACAAAGCAGTGAGGACACCCGTGCCATCGCGATCAATAAAGTTGGCATCAAGGATATTCGCCACCCCATACAGGTAAAAGACCGCGCAGGGAATATTCAACATACCATCGCCAATTTTAATATGTATGTTGATTTGCCGCATAATTTCAAAGGCACACACATGTCGCGTTTTGTTGAAATACTCAACAACCAAGAATGGGAAATCACGGTTGATTCATTCAAAACCATGTTAGCTGAAATGACCAGCCGACTGGATGCTGAAATCGGACACATCGAAATGAGCTTCCACTTTTTCATCAACAAAACGGCACCTGCTTCTGGGGTAAAAAGTTTACTCGATTATGAAGTGAGCTTTGTTGGCGAACATAAAAACGGTGAGAATAAAATTAACATAAAAGTAGTGGTTCCAGTCACCAGCCTGTGTCCTTGCTCGAAAAAAATATCGGATCGTGGCGCACACAACCAGCGCTCTCATGTTACCGTCAATATTGAAACCGAACACTTTATCTGGGTAGAAGAAATTATCAGTCTGGTAGAAGCCCAAGCCTCCTGTGAACTATACGGCCTACTGAAACGCCCAGACGAAAAAGTTGTGACCGAGCGTGCTTACGATAATCCAAAATTTGTCGAAGACATGGTACGTGACATTGCCCATCAACTAAACATTGATGAACGTATCCTTGCCTACACCGTAGAATCAGAAAACTTTGAATCAATTCATAATCATTCTGCTTATGCTTTGATTGAGAAAACGCGTTAGTTAGTTAGTTAACTACAAACTATCCATTTTCAGTAGTGGCACATGGATGCGCTGCTAGCTGCACCCCAAAATCAGGATCGTTAACTAAGAACTATCCTCACCCACTAAGCCACCTGTTTTAGGCAAAAAAATTCATCATACATCAAGTCAGGAGCCGTTCCCAAAGTTTGATCCCTACGTTCGCTGTTGTAGTCATCTAGCCATACCCCAACACCCTGACCTTATTTTAGTCGTAAAACCGTGCCGTTAGCAAAAACGAATACCTTTTTAAAACCACTGCTGTCCCATTAACTGCTAGAGGCATGAATGGCGAGCTACAAACTGTGACCGTATGCCGCATGGGCGCGGCATACGAGCGCACATGGACGTGTTTACAGCGTGTCACAGCTTGTAGCTCGCCATTCATGTCTCGGACAATACAAATAATCTGTTTATCCAGTGCCGATAAGGGTTTTGCTAACTATCATATAAAGTTAACGGGACAGCAGTGCTTTAAAACGGTCAATCAATCTGGCTGCTCCCTTTATTTAGATATTGTAAAATCGGTTTGACTCTTATCGTTTTTTATTCAACACCCCATAAATAAACACCGCCACAACTTATCAAATCGGGACGGTGTTTTCATCGTAAAAAATCCATGCAACCCTGTTTTTAAACTAGGGTTGCACTGGCTTATGCGGTTTACAAAGTACGCATAAAAGCCACCAGGTCTTTCTTCTCACCTTTGTTAAGATCAATCTCCAACACCAGATTAAAGAACTCAACAGTATCCTCAAGCGTCAACAAACGACCATCATGCAGATACGGTGGAGAGTCTTTAATCCCTCTTAACGCAAAGGTCTTAATTAGACCTATCGCCCGACCATCGTAAAATCGCTCAACCTGCAAGTCATGTGCACTGTTATCCGTATAATAGGGCGCTGCATGGCAAGACGAGCAATTTGCGGTAAAAACTTTTTCACCACGCAACTCAGACTTCGTCGCCTTTGCTGCATTTAACTTGCCATCAATACCCAGCTTAGGTGCCGGCGGAAATGCAATCATATTTTGCATCGCTGCCATGGCCGCAATCTCTTCACGGGTAAAACGTCTGGCACCTTTTTTGAATGCTATCACCGGATCACCATCAAAATAAGCCGTTTTCGCTTCTACTTCACTAAAATCCTCAAGTGTTCGAAGTGCCCGCTTAGAGCCGAAGAAGTGCTGTATATTTACACCGCGCAATGTCGGTGTATCAATACGAAAACGCGTTTCCTGTGGACGGTTATCCGGGTTCAGATGAAATACAGCACTTGAATGACCATTCACATGGCAGGTAAAACATGAAACTACATCTTGTGCGATATCGGTTTTACGGTCTTCTGTTACGTTAAATTGTTGCTGCGCAACAGGCGTTACTAATAAGCGTAAGCCATCAAGCTGAAAAGGCGTGAGAATGCCATTCATCATTTCATAAAAATTAGTAATCAACAATTCTTTACCACCCGTTACATCACCAAGATCAGGGCGCGATATCAAAAACATTGGCGCAGGAAATTCCGGTAAATAAGCTTCCGGCAAATCAAAATCCATATCAAAACGTACCAGCTCAGGATGCGTATCCAACTGATGTGGTGGCACCACTAGACCACCGCCCGCAGGGCTTACGTGCGGCAATGGTAAATACGGGAAAACGCCGTTTTTCTTAATTTCCGCAGGCGTCATTTTCGCAAGTGACTGCCAGTTAGTACCGCCTTTTAATCTGGCCGTTGGACCAACGGGTAACGGTTTACCACCTGTCATGGTGGCATTTTTATCAACTTTTTCAGATAAATCATAACGCTCATTAAGCAGGTTTTTATGCTTTGTCATTAACGCTGATTTATTTTTAACATCTTCTTTTTTAATGTCTTCAAAAGACTGGGTAATGCTTACCGGCGAAAAGCTCGTGCCTGCAGCAAA
>CAZMLD010000043.1:3890-10846 GCA_964566975.1 uncultured Thiotrichaceae bacterium
TGACTTACAGACAAATATAGGCTTAGATTCCGAGGATTGATATTAGTAATTTATTATCGTTGCTATAGCTTTTTTCAAAATTAGCAAAATCTAATATTTTTATACTATCGCGAATTTCAGTCATAAGTACGTCACGTATATTTCCTGACGCCAATTTTATTTAAATTGCTGCCGACACGCTTTCTGCTTATTTGTATAGTTTTCTTCCACCATTAATTTTGCATATTCGTGCTTTTGAACAGGGCTAAAATTTGTTCGTGTTTTTCTAGTGTTGGTCGTCATTTCACTCTCTATTTTTAGTAAATTATAGGCTATGAGACCCTACAGGTTTATTAAACCATTACACTTTTGAAAAAGCACCGCGACTGTACGTGTTATACTTTGTTCTCGAAATATTCAAGAGAATCAACGAGAACAATAATGAAACATATAATAATCCTGGCACTAATACTCGCTTTTAGTGGCTGTACTGAGAGCGAAGAACCTGCTGAAATCACCCCTGCTCAAGCTGCACCAGCCTTAGCTGAGCCTAAAAAAATAGTAGCGCCAGTTAAACAGGAGGCCGACGTTAAAGCTCCTGCTCCGACAATAGAAGCACCAGTAATCGAAGAAAAAATAGTCGAAGCAAAAGAAAAAATGGCAGAAAAAATTGAAGAAACGCTCACAGTAGCCGCCGAGCCCGCAGCCATCAATGCCAGCAGACTATATGCCACCTGTGCGGCATGCCATGGACAAAACGCAGAGAAAAAAGCACTGAATGCCTCTAAGATAATTAAAGGCTGGGATGCTGCTAAAATTGCCAGTGCGATTTTTGGTTATCAGGATGGCAGTTATGGCGGGGCAATGAAAGGCCTTATGACAGCTCAGGTTATAAATTTAAGTGAGGCCGAGGTCAACGCCTTGGCAGAGTATATTGCTAACTTCTGAACCCGTAAGTTGCTAAAACCGCAGTATTACCATCACATGCCATTTACAGCGTAAATGACTGTGCCGATCGCGCTATTAATCGTTGCATAAATATTCGCCACATACTTTTGTGACTGTCGGTAGCATGGACACTACCCTCAAGCCTATCAAAATATATGAATGGCGTGGCGGAAACTTATGCAACGATTAATATATGGGCTTGACGGCATATACTGATGCTACGCTGACACACATTTTCCAGCTACTTTAACGAACATGAGACACTACTCAAATTGATTATCAAACCAAAAACACGCGGCTTTATCTGCATAACCGCCCACCCCACTGGTTGCGAAACCAATGTTAAACAACAAATAGCACGCATAAAAGCCGATGGCGTTATTGAAGATGGCCCGAAGAAAGTTTTAATAATTGGTGCCTCAACGGGTTATGGTCTAGCATCGCGCATTACTGCCGCCTTTGGGTGTGGCGCAGCCACCTTGGGCGTATTCTTGGAAAAACCCGCCACGGAGAAAAAACCCGGCTCTGCTGGCTGGTATAATTCTGGCGCATTTGAAAAGGCTGCGCACGCAGAAGGCCTTTATGCCAAAAGCATCAACGGCGATGCTTTCTCAAACGAAGTGCGTAATAAAACCATCGAAATAATAAAGCAAGATATGGGCAAAATTGACCTCGTAGTTTACTCTCTGGCTTCACCCGTGCGTAAATTACCTGACACCGGCGAAGTCATCCGTTCAGTATTAAAGCCGATTGGTGAAACATACAAAGCTACCGCTGTTGATACCAATAAAGACGTCCTTATCGACGCTGAAATTGGACCCGCCACAGAAGAAGAAATACAAAACACCATTACCGTGATGGGTGGTGAAGACTGGGAATTATGGATGCGTGCATTGCAAAATGCAGGCGTACTCGCTGATGGCATTAAAACGGTGTCCTACAGTTACATCGGCACAGACATTACCTGGCCTATTTACTGGCACGGCGCATTAGGTAAAGCCAAAGCAGATATGGATCGCGCCGCAGATGTATTGCGTCATTCACTTGGCGGTGTTAACGGCTCAGCCCATGTCGCCGTGCTTAAAAGTGTGGTCACGCAGGCATCCGCTGCTATACCAGTGATGCCTTTATATATCGCTATCGGCTTTAAAGTGATGAAAAAACTGGGTATACACGAAGGTTGTATCGAACAGATTAACCGCATGTTCCGCACCCAGTTATACAAAACGGGTAATGCCGAGCTGGATTCATCGGCACGCATTCGTATGGATGATTGGGAGCTGCGTGATGATGTACAAAACAAAGTTAAAGAGCTCTGGCCGCAGATAACCAACGAAAATATTTTCGAGTTAAGCGACTATCAAGGTTATAAAGATGAGTTTTTAAAACTGTTTGGTTTTGGCATTGATGGCATTGACTATGATGCCGAAGTGGACACGCTGATTGCCTTTGAGCCGGAAACTCCGTAACGGCTTACATTGCTGCTTGACACAAAATAAAGTAGCTTCGGCGACAGGGTTCTTCTAAAAATAGCGGCGCTATGTCAATGTAATTTCCAGTAATTTTGATTCACCTGTTCAAGATTGCTGCGTTTTTCTGCTCGTTTATTTTTATTCAACAACTGGGCAATATCATTAATCACCGCATAATGGTGAAGATGATACACGTGGCCGGAAGGTGAGCGAATAGCAACGTCTGAAATATCAATGATGTCCACAGCCTTTATGCCATCAAGATGTGCGCCCGGCTCCCCCAGACGCGGATAGCCATGAACTTGGCGCGATAACATGAGAGCTCTGTCATTGCCTGAAACATACAAAGTAATATTTTTCGCTAACGGACGAATTAATGCCAGGTACTGCAAAAACACACCGGCATCGATATCGGGCGCAATAAAAATCAGCTGATTGAATAATGGTTTATCAGCAGCAACTTCAGCCTGGTTTGCCTTTGCCATCAAAACAAGCGCGAGAAATACGCCTCGCGCACCCATGCTATGCCCCACAACGTTGATACTACCCTTGCCAAAACGAGCCAGCATATCGCTTAGTGTCTGCCGCATTGGCTCGACGCTCCAGTAAACATCGGCTGCATCATGTGTGTAATTCATGATTTTACCGTCAGAGGGCCAGCTAAAAAACAGGAACTGATTTTCCAGCCCATAAGACTGCTGAAACAGCGCAGCTCGTCGACAGCCTCGTTCAAAGTCGATATTAAAGCCGTGGGTATAAAAAGTAAGCGGCCTAGCCTTTTGTGAACGCTTTATATTTTTCCAGAATTGTTCAATCTCAATCACGGTTACCGAGTTCAGACTGAGAATTTCTTCAGGAATATAAAACGGTATTTTTTCTGTAATAGGTTTTAACGCATCCAGTGATGTTCTCGAATGCTGACAGTAACCAGCACTTAGTGAGCTACGCTCACCACCAAAAAATTCCGCTGCATTTTCACTACCTGTTTTATTTCGTACCGTTAAAAAAGGCACCGACCCGTGCCCATGCTGTTTGTTAGAAGCAAGCATGTTTTCAGCAGGCTGCGTTTCACTGCTGCTTGCACTGTAACTCAGTAACAAGAAAAGAATGAGCAGCCGCCGTATCGAGACTGCTTGCCAGAAATAATGATTGCGTATAGATTTCATTAATAGATTTCCTTAAAAACGCGAATTTCAACCATAAGTGCGCCACGTATATTTCATGACGCCAATTTCATTTTGGCGTAAGCTTTTTCAGGGGTTATAAAAAACTCGGTCGCAAGTGAAGCGAGTCTTTTATCCTAATGTAAACACCTTGTATTGTAATATTGAATGCCGGCAACTTCAATGAATCACCCTGCAATACCAAAATAAAACAGCAGCGTAATAACGCTGATCGCAGCCAGGTTAAGCCTAAAGCCTGCACGAATCATGTCCCGCTGGGTTACTACTCCACTGGCATGTACCAACGCATTTGGTGGTGTTGCCACGGGCAACATGAAGGCCATCGAGGTAGCAATGGCAACCGGCACCACTAGGCTGTCGGTTTCCAGCCCAAGCTGCATTGCCACCCCCATAAGAATGGGGGCAAGTTTGGCGGTTACTGCGGTATTGGAAATTAATTCGGTGGCAAACACGCCAATCGCCACCAGTACCAGCAATAAGGTGAACATCGGTAAATCACCCACGCCCGAACTCAGCAGACTCGCCAGCCAGTCTGCTGCACCGGACTCGGTTAGCCCTCGCCCCAGTGTCAGACCACCGCCCAGCAGTAGTAACACGCCCCAGTGCACGCCTTTTTCCAGAGCTTTCCAAGTAACGCAGCCTGTCAGCATTAATAATGCCACTGCGATACTTGCCACTGCCGCAGAGCTAAACAGAGCGGGCGGTAATTGTAACCAGCCTGCTAATATCGGGCCAAATAACCACAAAAACAGGGTGATACCCACTACTGACAAAGCACGTTTGCCGCCTGCATCGAGGGGGATGGCTTCACCCAGTGAAATAGAGATCGTTTTCTCTTTAGGTCGGTAGGTCCACCATAAAATGGGAATCGCTACCACTAGCATAGTCAGACTAACGGGCAGACCATAGGACAGCCACTCCAGAAAGCCGATATCCAACAAGCCCGCAGCTATCGCATTCGGTGCGGTTCCGGTTAGCGTTGCCACCCCGCCGATGCTGGCACCATAGGCAACACCCAGCATTAATAGCCTAGAAAGATTGGTATCACCAGCGTGTCGACTAAGTACGCCCAGTACCACAGGCAGCAATAATGCAGTGGTGGCTGTATTGGAAATAAGCATGGAGAGCAGTGCCGAGGTCACCATAAAAGCAATCAGTAAACCGATGGTACGGCTGCCTGCAAAGCCAAGAATGTGCCGTGCCAGCCATCGGTCGACACCATTAGCCTCAACCGCCACCGCCAGTGCATAACCACCCAGCACTAAAAATAAAACAGAACTGCCAAAGGAGTCATACGCATCTTTGACTTCGAACACACCAACGGTCGCCATGCCAACAGGAATTAACAGCGCGGTAACCGGTAGTGGGAAAGCTTCGGTTATCCACAATACCGCAGTGAACACGGTAATCGCCAGCGCACCAGCGACTAGCTCACCCTGCGGCAGGGTTAGCCAGTACACCAGAGCAGCAAGCAACGGAGCGGCAAACAACGAGACAACACGCCCTTTTGTTAAACTAAAATTATATTCATCATGCCCGTTTGTGTTGTTGTCACCGGTTTTTTCTTTCATATCAAGGGTTACTCTCTGCCAGGCTTGTGCCCTTTTTTTCTAATTCATAATGTACGTGTTCTGCAAAACCGGCACCGGCTTCGGCATAAAAATTGAACGCAGCGTGTACCCCTGCCGCCTCCAGTGCCACACGGTCATCTTCGTGTTTGGCAACAGCGGCAATGATACCTTTGTAACCAGAATTTTTTAATAATTCGACAGCCTGAAACATGTCGCTGGTGGCGGGCATTGCCAGCATAACTAGGCGTAATCGGTCAATGTCTGCTTCATGCCAGAAATCAGCATCTTCCGCGTCAGCCAAGATCACCTTATGCCCAAGCTTTTGATGACGTTCAACGCTGTCAGCGTCAGCATCAATACCACACACTTTGTCGCCGTAATTTTCGCGCATTGAGCGATAAGCACTACTGCCTAAACGACCCATGCCAGCAATCAAAATTTCAGCGTCAGCCAGATCAGGGGTAATATCGACCGCCAATCGCTGAGTTGATTCATAACGATGCAGGCGTTGCTCAATAACGCTATACAGACTATGCACGCGGGCATTAACGACTGAACCAATGACAAAACTGAAGGTGAGTGCCAGTGCGATAGTCACTAACCACTGGTTATCAATCCAGCCTGCACCAACACCCACAGCGGCAACAATCAAACCAAATTCACTGTAGTTAGACAAGCCTGCCGTGCTTAGATAGGCAGTGCGTGAACGTAGCCGCAGGCCGGTGAGTAACCAGAAAAATAACAGTGTTTTCAGTGGCAATATAAACAGCACTAAAGCGAGTGCGATAAAAACGTCTGACCAGGTGGGCAGCGCACTGATGCCGATGTTGAGAAAAAAACCAATCAGGAATAAATCTTTAAAACTCAGTAGTGAGCGTGACAGTTCAGACGATTTCTGCTGCCCGCTTAAGAGTATGCCGAAAATTAACGCGCCGAGATCCGCTTTCATGCCAACCAGTTCAAACAGTTCGCCGCCACCAATGGCCATGAACATGCCAAACAAAACCAGCACTTCACCGTGGCCACTGCGCTTCATAAAATGATTAAGCAATGGACGGGCAAACGGCAGGGCTAACAGTGCCACCGCCCATAATGAGGGCGTTTTATCGGTTGCCAGAGTAAGAAAGACGACGGCAATAATATCCTGAATAATCAGAATACCAATCGCCACCTGACCATGGCGGGTTTTCATTTCGCCTCGGTCTTCCAGAATTTTCACCGCAAATACGGTGCTGCTGAAACTCAACGCAAAAGCAATCACCGCAGCGGATTTCCAGTCTAGCGAACCTAACCACGCCAGCCCCATTAAACTCGGCAGCAGCAACAAGCCACCGATGACAATCACCAGTAATGCCATGTGCGAGCTTGCCGTCGCCCATACTTCTGCTGCCAGCAAGCTGCGTAAACGCAGTTTGAGACCAATGGTAAACAACAGTAGCGTTACGCCAAGATCTGCAAATTTCTGCAATGCTGGGCCTCCGTCTACGCCCATGGCATGTAATGCGAAACCAGCAAACAAAAAACCCACCAACGGTGGCAGGCGAATTTGTTGTGCAATGAAACCGAGTACCAATGCCACCATTAGCCACATAGGATCCATGTTGTTATCCTGTAATTATTATTATGATGCGCGGTATTGTACCTAAACTCTGTGGGGTGGCAATATTCATATTTATCTGGTTATAGGCTACCGCGCAGCAGTCTGTTCGGTACAGACCTGTTCAGTGCCAGCCGCGTATACCCTAGAAGCTTGTCCGAGAATGGAAACCGTAGCGAAAAATCGAGATTTTTAGTCCAGTTTT
>CAZMLD010000044.1:0-10783 GCA_964566975.1 uncultured Thiotrichaceae bacterium
GCCGCACTGGAAACCTTTAAAAATAAAAAAAATGTGCGAGTTGCCTGCATGTACCCCGTCGGTGGCACCTCCGATGTACAGCGTTTGCAGATGGTGACAGAGAATGCTGAAAACCTGAAAGTCATCGGCGTTAAAGGCAGTTTTGATGACACCCAAAATGCGCTGAAACATTTACTGGCATCAAAAGAGTTTAACGCTACCTTAAAAGAAAAAAATATTCACCTGTCCGCTGCCAACTCTGTAAACTTTGGCCGCATTATTTTTCAAACGATTTATCACATCCATTCCTACCTTGAGCTACTACGCCAAAATGCCATTGAAATGGGTGAAAAAGTCTATCTTAGCGTACCAAGTGGAAACTTTGGTAATGCCTTAGGTGCTTATTATGCGATGAAAATGGGACTACCTGTTGAAAAAATTCTCATTGCATCAAATGAAAATAATATTTTAACGAAATTTATCAACACGGGCAGTTATGACCTAAGAAATTCAACTGTTGTTGCTACGACCTCACCAGCAATGGACATTTTAAAATCATCGAATATCGAGCGTATTTTATTTGATTTATTTGGTTCACAGCGCACCAGAGAACTAATGCATCAATTAGATAAAAATGAACATTACCAGTTAACAAGCCTTGAACTAAAGCAGGTTCAGTCACTTTTTGCAGCCGACTTTTGTGAAGATGATGAGGGTAAAAAATATATTAAAGATGCTTTTTCTACAGGCTATTTAATGGATCCACATACTGCAACCTGCTTTAAAACTTATCAAACTTGCCGCGACAAACAATTTAAAACCATTATTTATTCGACAGCAGAGTGGACCAAGTTTTCACCTGTGATTGCAAATGCGCTAACTGGTCAGGCAAATACACATGATTTGGAAGCATTAAATGCAATAGCGAAAAAAGCGGGTATAAAAGTTCCTCGCATTATTGAAGATTTGTTTGATAAAGAAATAGCGCAGAAATCAGTCATAGAAAAAAACGACATCGAAAAAGAAATTCTTTCATTTTTATAACAACAGATGTAGCTTTTACAAGTTGTTGCTGCCCAAGCGTAAACAAACAACCACCCTTAAAATGGGTGACTGCCAGAGTTATACACTTTAGTTAGTTCTGGTTAGCAGGAAAGTTAAAACAAAGCTATGCAGCTTCTGTTTCAGCCACAGTTGCTTGATCTACATTGACATGCTCAAGTTCATTGATCTGTTCAATACTGAAAACCTTGTCCATATTAAGCAGGATGATAAAACTACCATCATTAGCTTTACCCATCGCCTGGATAAATTTGTTGTCTACCCGTGTACCTAAAGTTGGAGCAGGCTCTAATTGATCAGGTCTTAAATCAATGACTTCCTGCACAGAGTCGGCAAGCGCACCGAGTACAGTAGACTGCCCATTTATATTAACTTCTACAATGATGATGCAGGTATCTACCGTTACCTCACCAATCTCCAGACCAAACTGCATACGCAAGTCAAGAACCGGTACCACACTGCCGCGCAGGTTAATGACCCCTTTCATGTATTCAGGCGTTCGGGGCACACGGGTTACATCTGTATGTTCCAGCACTTCACGTACCTTTGTAATCTCGGTGGCGTAGGCATCGCCATCTAGTTTAAATGTCAGATACTGGATTGAATCTTCAATATTCATGGTTTCATTGTTCATTTCTGTCTCTCCAGCTTCGTTTTATTATCCATAACATCGACCTTTATTGTGTATTCTTAAATTTTTTTGCGATAAAAAACATAACTTGTTCACGCTAATAACGTACATAATCACCACCATCACCATCACCATCATTCATTGTGTAGCTAAAGCCATTATCTTTATCATTTATGCTATTGCTATTGCGTAATGTAGCTCCTGACGATGCGTTATTTCTTCGCTCTTTTTTTGCAATGAAGTCATCTTTCTTTGGCTTACTTAACGACACTTGCGTATGTCTCTGTGGTGCGGCTGTCGCATTAGTTTGCGCTTCTTCTGGCAACTGAAAAAACTGCATAGCTTCACGTTGCTGCTCTGCCTGACCCGATAACTGTGCAGCGGAGCTTGCCATTTCCTCAGCAGATGCGGCAGCACGTTGCACCACGCCATCAAGTTGCTGCAATGCGCGGTTAATTTCATCAGCACCGGTGTCCTGTTCCCTGGCGGCAACACTTATTTCCTGTACTAGCTCGGCTGTTTTTTGTATGTCTGGCACTAATTCTGTCAATTTTTTACCCGCTATTTCAGCAACATTAACAGTATTTGTGGACAGCTCACTAATTTCTCCTGCTGCCTGTTGCGAACGCTCCGCCAATTTGCGAACTTCGGCAGCGACCACGGCAAACCCTTTGCCGTGTTCACCAGCGCGTGCGGCTTCGATAGCGGCATTGAGTGCCAGTAAATTGGTTTGACGTGCGATATCTTCAATGATGGATATTTTTTCTGCGATGTCTTTCATCGCGTTAACCGCCACGCCAACTGTGTTACCACTCTCTGCGGCATCTTCTGCCGCTTTTTGTGCAATCTGTTCAGTTTGACTGGCATTGTCTGCGCTTTGTCGAATGTTGGCCGACATCTGCTCCATAGAAGAAGATATTTCCTCCAATGATGCTGCCTGTTCAGAAGAACCCTGCCCCATATCAGAAGCAGTGCCACTAACCTGCATCGCGGTATTTGCGCTATCATCGGCACTGATTTTTGCAACGCTAATCACATCGGCAAGTTTATTAATGGTACTGTTAACACTGCTTTGCAAACGTTCAAACACACCTTTGTAATCGCCCTCAATACTGCGGCTTAAATCGCCTTGCGCCAGTTGTTCTAGTACCTCGACAACGCTATCAATGGTATTACCCGTCGTCTCCAGCATATTATTAATATTATTTGCCAGCTCAATATAAACGGGGTCGTTACTATCGCCCACTTCCAGGGTACTAAAATCACCCGAATGCGCCGCATCGACCAGTCGATTGATCACTTTGTTTTGTGCTGTTTGATCTTGCCATTCAATAACCGTGCCGAGACGTTCTTTATTTTCACCGTAAACGGGTGTAACGTTAATGTGTAAATCCACTTCGCCAATAGAAATTGTGCTAGAACAACTGTCTTTTAGCTCTTTTATCAAGTTGGGTTTGTGTGACGGGAATATCTGGAAAACATCAATGTTCTGCCCCGTCAGGTGGTCTATATTAGCATTAGGAACTTCTGTTTCCAGCGTACTTCTAATGCTATTAAGCATCTCCTGCATCGATGCATTTGTGTAGATGATGGTATTATTAACATCGATCATCATCATATTCGTTCCAGCAACATCAAGTGCGGTTTTAATACGACCCGATTCGCTAGCAGCATCAACAGCACTTTTTAAACTAAAATTCAAACGTGTTTGTAATGCTTTAAGTTCATTAAGAATAACGCCCTGTTCATCCTGCGTGGTTACAATAATATCACTGTCAAACTTACCTTCATCAATACGGGCAAACGCATCAAGCACTTTTTTATTATTATTGTTGATCGCTCGTACTACCAGAAAAGACAACATGAAAGCAATAATAGTAATAAATAATACCGCACCAATTTTACTGTAAATGCTGAATTTAGAGTCAGAAATACGTTGACTCAACAAATGTGTAATCTGTGTGCTTGTTTCAAGAAACAAAGACTCGGCTTTATTGATTGTCTCTGTACCTTTGGAAAAAAATACGTCAGCATCTAAATATAAAGCTAGGGAGAGTCCATCTGCAAGAAATGCCGATTCAACATCGGTTAAAAATGCGTCACTTGATGCCTTAAACTCTTCTAGCTGCACGCCTAACAAAGGCTTCAGCTCTGCATTGGCAGCAAAGGCATCTTCGGTAAACCGCACAGCATCGCCAATAGTGTCTCTTATCACAACAAATTTATTTGCAATATAAGCCTGCTGTTGCTCAGTATAATGCCCTGATTCAATAATACCCGCACCCATACCTCGAAGTATTCCCACATCATTAATGAACAAGGGTATTTCAAGTACGATCATATTGTTCAAATTAAAAGTGTCAAGATTACTATCCATTAGTAGTTTTGATGATTGACCAACTTTAGTGATTAAAGTGATGATGCTATTTATTAAATAATTGTGCTTAGAAAAACTTTCCTGCGCGGACAAGTTTAATGCTTTTTCACCCAATTGGCTCCAGTCTGATTTAACGCCTTGCCAGTACTCACTGGTATTAAGTGAATCGTCTAACGCTGCTTTTCTTGTATTGATAATCTGTATGTCACTGTCTATTTTTTGCCGAATAGCAGGCAGCTGATTACGAAACGATTCATTACCATTTAATAAGGCATTGTTCATACCTCGATGCACAGCAATATGTGAAAGCAATTGGTTTATCGGTGTTAACACCTCAACAGCACTGACTTCAACAATATCAGCCTTAATTTCACGCTGCTGATCCATGAAGAAAAAGAACAAAAGCATAAGGACTGGCATCATCAAAATCAAATTAACCAACAGGAGTTTTTTGCTAATTCCCATCGCGTTAAATATATTGAGTTTTTGCCACCGTGATGCACTAAGGCTGGCTTCACCATTATCTAATTTTTCATATAAGATTTCAGCGTTTGCTATTTCAGCCCTCGTTGCGTTATTTCGTACTGACATATAACCCGTAACCTTGCCCTCATCTTTAAGCTGTGTCACATTTGCCTTGACCCAGTAAAAGTCGCCGTTTTTGCAACGGTTCTTCACCAAACCTGTCCAGGTTCTATTGTTTTTTAGTGTTTCCCACAAATCATGAAATGCCGCTTTCGGCATATCAGGGTGGCGCACAATATTGTGGTTCGCGCCAATCAGTTCTTCTTTTGAATAACCACTAATATCAATAAAGTCCTGGTTACAGTAAGTAATAACACCATTTGTATTTGTTTGTGAAACTAGAATACTGTCTTCTTTCATCTCTACCTGCGTGTTTGATATCTGCATACTTGTTTTCATTACTCTATCCTTTGAAAAATGCTATTAACCTTTCGGTGTTTGTCAATATAGTTGTTACCTTTTCTAATTTCCTAAAAACAGAAACCAGCTGAAACAAAATTTATGATATTCAACAGCCAAAAACCTGATCACTTATATAATCGTCATTAATAATGTTTTCTTAAATCATTTCATATAAATATATTTATATTTTAATATATTTATATTTGGAAATAATCTTGTCACCATTAGTTTTTAGATAGGTTCGATATTGCCCTACACGCTCGCTGATTAATTTCCACTACATTCAGTAGAATCACTATAACCACGTTATAAAAAGCACTTGGGGTTCTGCGGCACGTTAACGATGATAAATATAAATTTTTTATTGCTAACCGTTTGTCGATAAAAAATGGTATTCGAGCATGCGTATAGAGCTTTATTAATCGTTACATAAGTATTCGCAGCATGATTCAGAGTAAATTAAAAGGACACAGTATATGAAGATACTACTGACTTGAAAAACGCCGCTGGTTGTCCAATTGTTTGTTTTGTGCAGGTAAATCACTGGCACGACGATTGTTTTTCTTCGTTTTTAATTCTGTAAAAGTGAAAAATAGCATAGCCTGACGCTGTTGTTCAGCATGATGCGATAACTCACTGGCTGATGTTGATAACTCGGTGGCAGATGCTGATGCCCGACTGACAACAGTATCAAGTTTCTGTAATGATTGGTTGATATCATTAGCACCGGTGTCCTGCTCTTTAGCTGACACACTAATTTCATGTACCAGTTCGGCCGTTTTTTGAATATCCGGAACCAGTTGCTTAAGCTTCTCACTCGCTTGCTCAGCGACATTCATAGTGGTCACTGAAAGTTTACCAATTTCAGCGGCTGATTTTTGTGAACGCTCTGCAAGTTTTCGTACTTCAGATGCCACCACAGCGAAACCTTTTCCATGTTCGCCTGCACGCGCTGCTTCGATAGCCGCATTTAATGCCAGTAAATTTGTTTGTCGTGCTATTTCTTCAACAATTAATACTTTGTCCGCTATTTCCTTCATGGCATTAACCGCGTTAGCCACGGTACGTCCACTTTCATCGGCATCAGTAGCTGCCTGTTGTGCAATGTGATGTGTGGCACTCGCATTATCCGTACTTTGTTTTATGTTGAGTGACATTTGTTCCATAGCTTGAGTGATTTGTTGCAAAGAACTCATCTGTTGTGCAGCACCATCACCCATTTCTGTTGCCGTACTGTTGACATCTGATGCTGTTTTAGCACTGCTATTACTATTTTTTTGCACCACACTAATAACATCGGTTAAACGTTCAACCGTTGTGTTTACTTCATTTTTCAATTGAGCAAGTATTCCGCTGTAGTCGGCATCAATTTTATGCGTTAAATTTCCACTGGCAAGCGATCGCATAACTCGCACGACATCGTTTATACTTGATTCTGTTGATTCCAGCATATTATTAATACTCTGTGCCGCAATCAGATAGAAACCTGTTTTTCCGTGTTCCGTTATTCGCTGTTCAAAATCTCCTGCCGCCGCTGCCTTTACAATTGCTTCCAGCTCTTGTTGGCTTTTAATGGTTTCTGAACGATTCTGCCATTCCACTACAGTACCGATGCGCTCTTTATCTTCTGTCGTATCACTGATATTAAATATTGGAGATGCGGTGATGGACATGTATTGTCCGCCTATATCAAGAGTATTTGTATAAACACCATCTAATTCAGTTAATGACGGTATTTTACTATCAAGGCTATTAATAAACAAATTCAAGTTCTCACCAACCAGCTTGTTTACATCAAAGTTTTTGGTATTGTCAGTCAGTTCTTTTTCTATATCCGTGAACATTTGTTTTACCGATTCATCAGCAAATATAATATTATTATCTGTGCCAGCTATCATTACAGCAGTAGAAGAAACTGATAAAGCATTCGTTATACGACTGGCAAGTATGGATTGTTCATTTAATTTTTCAAAAGAGAGCATTAAGCCAGTCTGCATTTTTTTGAGGGAATGCATAACCTGCCCTATTTCGTCATTTGCAAGGGAGGAAAACTTATTATCAAATTTTTCGTTAGCAATTCTATCCGAAACATGACTAATATTTTTTAATGACCTAGATATGTACCTTAAAAGTAACCAGACAATCAGTGCCATAGCAAAAAATGCAATGAATATATTAAATATTGATGCTTTTATATCACTGGAAAAATTAGCATGTATTTCATTTGTAATATTCTTTTTAAGCTGTAACTGTGCAGTAATATGATGTTGTATATTATTTTTTACAGCGGTTAATTTCGGTGCATAGGAGTGGCGAATAATATAAGCATCCATTCGCCATGAGTCTGAACGGTGTATTTCTATAAGCTGGTCAATATTGGTGTTATACTCATATAAAATTTGAGTTATTTGCTCAATAGCATCAAGTTGCTCCCGCGTCAGTAAGTCATCTAGTTCAATTAATTGTGTAATCTTTTTTTGTGCATCTTCACGATATAAAGAAATATTAGCTAACGACGCTGGTGATCTAAACGCAAGAAAAGAACGTATTTCACTCACTACTTTATTCCAGCTGGTTCGTAATTCGTTTATCGTTTTTAAAAGGTGTTTTCTTTCTTCGCTAACATCTTCTGTTTCTTCTGACAACACCATCAATTCTATAAGTTGAGTTAAACTTCGCATTTGAGGGTTAACATATTCGGATGCGAACAGCATCGCAGGATAATTAGCATTGTTATCTTCTGCAAGGGTAAGAAACTTCTCTTTGTAGTCAGTAATTTCTTTAATTTCGCCGGGTATCGTATCGAGATTATGCTTTACTAAATATTCCGGTTGTATATTACTAATGAGTTTTATTGCGTAATTGTTCAGCTTTACAACAGATTCTATATAGTTATTTTTGTGCGTTTCATCTTTACTTAACAAATAGAACCCCAACGATTTTGATCCTATATTCATGTGATATTTCATATTTGTAAGATAGTCAATCGCGTTTTTATTTTCATGCTCACCAGCAATTAAACTCTCATCAAGTTTGTTAAAATCATTTAATATGGTGAAACCTGAATACAGCATGAATATGGCTGGCAAGATAAAACTAATCATAAACTTGCCAAATATTGGCAAGTCACGCCATAAGTTTAATACTTGTTTAATGTTCATTAAGGTATTTCCCGATAAGTTTTTTTCTTAATAGAAAATTTTTAATACGATAAAAGAGAGCGATAAAAATTTATTCCAGTATAGGAAGTACAAAGTACTGATGGTAGATAAATAACCTACATCCTGGCCACGATACTGTGCTGAGTTAAATGCAGAGGCATGATAACTAATGAATAACATGAGCGTTGCTCTTGTTAATTCTACCGCTAACGGCCAGATTAATTAGCGCAGGCGCATCAAGTATAAGTGCCACTGAGCCGTTGCCTAGAATCGTTGCACCTGAAAGCCCTTTAACACTTTCATACATTTTACCAAGTCCTTTTATAACGGTTTGATGTTGCCCAATGACTTCATCAGCGGTAAATCCAAAACGTGAGTCACCATCTTTAACGATGATGATTTGTTCTATCTCCGGCGTATTACCCGTATTTGAAAAGCACTCTCTTAATCGTAAATAGGGCACCAGTTCCCCACGAACTTCTACCAGCCGACTGCCTTTTGACTTTTTGACATCTTCTGCACTCAATTCAATACATTCTTCTACCGTCGATAACGGTATTACATAATATTCATTCGCAACGCTGATTAATAAACCTTCTATGATGGCTAGGGTAAGCGGAAGAACGATAGTAACGGTGCTACCCTCACCTGGTGTACTATCAATATTGACTGTGCCACGTAACTTTTCAATTGACCGCCTGACTACATCCATGCCTACACCACGACCAGAAACATTAGACACAACTTTAGCGGTTGAAAAACCGGCATCAAATATCAGGTTATAGAGTTCCTGCGGCGTTGATGTTGAATCTTCTGTTAGCACGCCACGTTCGATTGCTTTTTTACGTATGGCTTCAGCATTTAAACCTGCTCCATCATCTTTTATAGTCACCACCACACTAGACTCTGAATGCACTGCTGTTAATAACACCGTGCCTTTTTCTGATTTACCTGCGGCTTTTCGTATATCGGGTGTTTCAATACCGTGATCAATACTGTTACGTATTAAATGCACTAATGGGTCGCCCAATTTGTCGATAACTGTTTTATCCAGCTCGGTTTCAGCACCTTCGGTTACCAGTTCAATTTGTTTGCCAAGATCATTAGACAGGTCGCGTACCAGTCGGCGGAAGCGACCGAAAGTGGTGCCAATTGGCAACATGCGTAGTCCTAATGTGTTATCACGTAATTCTGTGGTTAAACGTTCCATGTCTTCGGTAATGCTGATTAATGACGGATCTAACAAATCTACCGCTGACTGGTTTAATCGTGCTTGTGCAATGACTAACTCACCAACAAGATCCATCAGTATATCGAGTTTTTCAGCAGGTACTTTCACATTGACAACTTCATTTTCTTTTCGTTTCTTATGTACTTTTTTAACCACTTTTTGTTCATCTAAAGCGGCTGTGACCTTATCAGCAGAAATGTTCTCAGATTCAGTGAGTATTTCGCCTATCTTTTTTTGTTGAGCCTTAGCTTGCTGTATTTGTTCAACGGTGGCGTCACCTTTTTCAATAAGAATTTCACCCAGATGTTTATCATCTGGCGTATCCGACCAATGACCACTTTTATCAACCTGTTCGATATTTATATCCCAGTCTTCATGAACAAAGATAAAAACGTCTTCTAAGGCTTTTTTATCTTGGTCTGTAGTGAGGACTACGTCCCATGTCAAATAACATTTTTCAGGGTTTATCTCAGCAATGCTCGGCAAATCACAAGTAATACTTGTGACATGACATGTGCCCATTGCTGCTATTTCACGCATGATAGGTAATGGGTCCATGCCACTAGCAAATGCCTCTTCATCTGGATGCAGTCGTATACGGAATACGGTACTTTCGTTGGTTTTAGATAAATCGGTTTCCTGTGTCGAGATAGAATTATCTGCGTTAGTGCTGCCTGCACTCTCTTCATCACTCACGCCAACTAATGTACTAAGACGTTCAAGCAATTGATTAGATTCACCATCCAGTTCGTCATTGGATTCTTTATCTTCAAGCAATTCACGAATGTGATCACCTGAGTCTAACGTGATACTAATTAGCTCTTTACTTATTTTAAGATCGCCACAACGTATAAGATCAAAGGCATTTTCTAGATGATGTGTAAATGCGGCCAGCTTTGCAAAACCAAACATCGAACCCGATCCCTTGATGGTATGCATGGCACGAAAAGCACGATCAACGCAGTCTGCGTCGTCAGGTTGTTCTTCAAGCTCAAGCATGGCGGCTTCAAGATCAATTAACAGCTCATCGGCTTCTTCCCGGAAGGTATCCTCAATATTCATTTTGCTATCTCTTGAGTATTATGCATTAAATTAGTTAATATCTGGCTTGTATCAAGTGCTTCTTTAACCGCATCACTAGCAGAAATTATTTTCATTTCATAACAATTGTTAACTAGCTCTTTCGCCATTGCTGCTATTAATTGAATCCCACTAGTATCAATTTCTTCAACAGCGCTCAAATCAAGCTCTAGTGTTTTATCTGCAATAAAGCCGTCAGTGAGTGATTGTGTATATTCCTGAGCGGTATATATGGTTAGTTCGCCATCAATAAATATCGATGATTTTTCGTTATCAGCCTCAATTCTTATACTCATTTCTCTACTCGGTTATTTGTCTATTTTAATACTGGATAG
>CAZMLD010000045.1:0-1306 GCA_964566975.1 uncultured Thiotrichaceae bacterium
TTCAAATCCTGCATTAACCACCGTGCCCGAGCATTAATTTCTAGCGGCTGAGTTTCTCCAGCCATAAGACGGAAACAGCCAGCCAGCGCAATCATGGCACCATTATCGGTACAAAACTCAATTCTTGGATAATACAACTCCCCGCCAAGTGCCTCGATCATCTGGGCTAACACCTCACGCAAACGCTTATTGGCACCGACGCCACCAGCGATCACCAGGGTTTTACATTGCTGCTGCTCTAAAGCGCGTCGACACTTTATTTTTAGTGTATCAGCCACCGCTTCTTCAAAAGCCAGTGATATATCGGCCTTAACCTGCTGGCTTAATTTACCCTGCGCGCCATCAGCATGGGCGGCTGTCTGCATGGTATTTAAAGCAAAGGTTTTCAGACCACTGAAACTGAAATCCAGCCCAGGTCGATCTATCATCGGCCGTGGGAATTTATATACGCCATGTTCACCTTGCTCCGCCATCGCTGCCAGTGCTGGCCCGCCAGGATAGCCCAGACCCAGTAATTTCGCGGTCTTGTCAAAGGCTTCACCAGCAGCATCATCCAGACTTTGCCCCAACAGTTCATACTGACCGATACCTTTTACATACGCCAGCAAAGTATGACCACCGGAAACCAGTAATGCCACAAAAGGAAATTCAGGAACTTTTTCTTCCAACATTGGCGCCAGTAAATGGCCTTCCATATGATGCACTTCCACGGCTGGAATAGCTAAAGACCATGCTAACGAGCGTGCAAATGCCGCACCGGACATTAACGCACCAATTAGACCCGGACCCGCGGTGTAGGCAATACTGTCAATCGCTGTTTTTTTGATACCCGCCTGTAACAGTACTTTTTCCAGCAGTGGAATCAAATAACGAATATGATCGCGCGATGCCAGTTCTGGCACCACGCCACCATACTCGGCATGCAATTCAACCTGGCTATGTAACGTATGCGCCAGTAGGCCTTTTTCGCTATCATATAACGCCAGCCCCGTTTCATCACAAGAGCTTTCAATACCTAATACAATCATTTTTCTGCTTTTCCCTGAATAAATCGTCTGGAACGATTTATAACGTAAGCCCCGAAGGGGTGAGTATCATGGATGATACGAATAATAAATCGTTTGCAACTATTTATAATCTAAGCCCCAAAGGGTCGAGCATTACGAAGACGAAACATAAATCTTCGTAAATGTGGCCATCGAGTTTTGGCATTAAACCGATAATACGATATAATACGTGGTTTCTCCGCATACTTGCGGATTTATGTTCATGGATGAACGGTATCTCACAAAGAGCCATGGTCGGC
>CAZMLD010000045.1:1406-6103 GCA_964566975.1 uncultured Thiotrichaceae bacterium
ACTTGCGGATTTATGTTCATGGATGAACGGTATCTCACAAAGAGCCATGGTCGGCGATGTGAATTTTATCTATACAATAATTTTTTTAAAAGAGAGCACTATGCCTGCAATACGAGTAAAAGAAAACGAGCCATTTGATGTCGCTTTGCGTCGCTTTAAACGTTCATGTGAAAAAGCTGGCGTGTTAACCGAAATACGCAAACGCGAAGCTTACGAAAAACCCACCACCGAACGCAAACGCAAAGCGGCAGCAGCAGTTAAACGCCACCTGAAAAAACTATCGAAAGAACGCAACAAGTTCGCTCGCTCGCCACATCAGCGCCGCCGATAATTTTTTTACTGCCAGAAAACTTACATAAAAGCACAGTGAAACTCAATGGCAACGCTGATTAATCATCAGCGAAGTCGGTCGCCATATTTTGAGTTTAAAGTAGCAGTGTAAGTCATAGCGCTCTGTTGAAAATTTTCACCCATAAAAAACAAGCGTTCTTGGCATACAGAATAGAGCCCCAATGTAACCCAATATTTCTGGCATTATTCGGCATTTGCACTGCCTTTCTGATCACATAGGACACCATACATACATAATGAGCGAGCTAAAAAAGCAGATACAGGACGCTGTTATTACGGCAATGAAAGCCGGCAAAAAAGATCGCCTGAAAGTCCTTCGGCTAATAACTTCATCGATAAAACAAATTGAAGTTGATGAACGCATTGAACTCGATGACCAAAGAATCATTGTCATTCTCGACAAAATGGTGAAGCAACGTCGTGAGTCTATCTCACAATTTAAAACTGCTGGCCGAGATGACTTGGTGAAACAGGAAGTTTTCGAAACAGACATTATTCAGGAGTTCTTACCCCTGGCATTAGGCGAAGAAGAAATTGATGCCATCGTGCAGCAGGCAATTAAGCAAACCAGCGCCTGCTCCATCAAAGATATGGGCAAAGTGATGGGACTGGTCAAACCACAAATCGTCGGTCGTGCGGATATGGGCGAAGTCAGTGGTCGTATCAAATCACTACTCAGCAGCCACCAGGATTAAGCTTCCTGGGCAAAAAACTTTCATCGCATTCATTATACTCGCGCTTAACCTAATCATAGCGAACGCTATTTCCTATCATGAGCACACTTAAAAACGATCGATTCATCAAAGCCTTACTTGGTCAGAGCGTTGACAGAACACCCGTCTGGATTATGCGTCAGGCTGGACGTTATTTACCTGAATACCGAAAAATACGTGCTCAGGCAGGTGACTTTATGACTTTATGCAGCACCCCTGAGCTCGCCTGTGAAGTGACCCTGCAACCGCTGCGACGCTTTGATCTGGATGCCGCCATCCTGTTCTCCGATATCCTCACCATTCCTGACGCCATGGGACTGGGCTTATATTTCGAAGAAGGTGAAGGCCCAAAATTTAAAAAAACCATCGACTCAGCCTCTGATATAAACAATTTACTCATACCAGATCCTGCCGACAAACTGTCTTATGTGACCGATGCGGTTGCTTTAATTCGCAAAGAATTAGATGGCAAGGTACCACTGATTGGTTTTGCTGGCAGTCCATGGACACTCGCCACCTATATGGTTGAAGGTGGCAGCAGCAAAACTTTCTCAAAAATAAAAGCTTTATTATTCGAAGACCCTGCATCGGCACATATTTTAATGGGCAAACTGGCTGACTCCGTTGCCCTTTATCTCAATGCACAAATTGAAGCAGGCGCACAGGCAGTCATGGTGTTTGATAGCTGGGGCGGCGCCTTAACGACACCACACTACCACGCCTTTTCTTTGCACTACATGCAGCAAATCGTTGACCAGCTGATTCGAGAAAAAGACGGGCAGAAAATTCCTGTTATATTGTTCACCAAAGGTGGCGGCATGTGGCTGCCGGCTATCGCCAATACTGGTTGTGACGCTGTCGGTCTGGACTGGTCCGTTGACATCCACCAGGCACGCCAACAAATTGGTGACAAAGTTGCGCTACAGGGCAATATGGACCCCGCTATTATGGCGACCAGCCCAGAAGTCATCAAACAGGAGGTCAGTCGTATTCTTGCTGGTTTTGGCTCGGGTAACGGCCATGTGTTTAATCTGGGCCATGGCATCACACCCGATATTAGCCCAGAAAATGTTGCTGCACTGGTTGATGCAGTGCATGACATCAGCGCCCAGTACCATAACGGGCAGTAAGCACAAGGGCTCGATATAGCACTAACCACCGCACACCACAGCCCTGCTCCAGAAAAATAAAAACCACAGTAACGAAAAGTTTCGTTATACTTTGACCACACCAGTCAACCCCTTATTACGTTATGCTGTTTCGCAAATGTAATTTTTCTAGCCTTTTATTTTTTGCACTGACGCTACTTTTTTTTAACCAGACAGCCAGCAGCGCCGAGCTAGCAAACCCTCCGTTTTCCTCAGCGCCAGAAACACAGACCCTACCCAGCACACGCCCTAAAATCGGTTTAGTATTAAGCGGCGGTGGCGCACGTGGCTTTGCTCACATCGGCGTGTTAAAAATTCTTGAACAAAACAGGATACCCATAGATTATATCGTCGGCACTAGCATGGGTTCCATTGTCGGCGGTCTGTACGCCATTGGACTAAGCCCAGAAGAAATCGAACACGGGGTATCGGCCATCGCATGGGATAAGGTATTTGATGACTTTGCCTATCGCCAGTACAAAACTTTTCGCCGTAAGCAGGATGATTTTGATTTTTTCAGCATCCACCGCGTCGGCATCAATGAAACGGGGCTTCAACTTTCGCCTGGTTTAATTGAAGGCCAGCAAATTGAGCTCGCGCTGGATCGGCTGGCGCACCCTGGGTTCCACATAAATGATTACGATAACCTAAGAATTCCTTTTCGGGCGATTGCAACCAACATTGAAAATGGTCAGCCCTTTATCATACAAACAGGAAATATCGCCCAAGCCATGCGTGCCAGCATGTCTATACCTGGTGTTCTACCACCAGTAAAAATTGACAATACACTGCTGGTTGATGGCGGCATAGCAAACAACATAGCCATTGATGTCGCACGAAATATGGGCGCAGATATTATTATTGCAGTAGACGTTAGTGCGCCGTTATCGCGCAAGCAGAATTTAAAATCCAGTGTCGAAATCACCGCTCAATTAGTCACTATTTTGACCCGCCGCATTGCCGATATACAGATTAAAAGCTTAAGCAAAAACGATATTTTAATCACCCCTAGTGCCACAGAAATAGCTTCATCCGAATTTATAAAACATGCTGAGCTAATAACCGCCGGAGAACTCGCCGCGCTAGCTAAACTCGATGCCATTCAGAAGCTGTCACTTAGTGATGCAGCCTATTCTGCACACTTAGCGTCGCTGCCTAATGTTGCCCGCAAAGAGCCGATTATTCACTCTATCACCATAAAGAATCAGACCCGACTGCAAGATGCAGTGATGTCGGCTCGCATCCGACAGAGCATTGGTGAGCCACTGAATGTTCTTCAGCTAGAACAGGATTTGTCACACATTTATGGTTTGGATTTTTCCAGCTCCGTGGTTTATTCACTGCAACAGCATAACGGAAAAACAGAACTAATTATTTATGTGCGTGACCGAGGCTGGGCGCACAGTTATTTACAGTTTGGCCTGTCTATACAGTCTGAATCAGACATCGGTGCATTCACCAATTTTGATATCGCTTTCACCAAAAATGACTTAAACAGCCTCGCCGGCGAATTTCGAGCAAGCCTTGGTGTGGGCAGCGAACCGGGGCTAAGTGTTGACCTTTATCAGCCATTAAATGTTGAACTGGACTTATTTATTTCAGCCAAAGCGGGCATTGAAACCATGATATTCCCAGTAGTAAGTCATTCAAATATTGACTCCATTGAGCGCTTTCGCCGCAGCTATATTGATCTGTCTACGGGTAAAATATTTAATCAAAGCACCAAACTTAGCTTTGGCTTTCGCTTTAGTGATGGCCGCGCGTCAACCATCAGTGGTAACCGTTTATTCTCAGCTGACAACTTTCAAGAAGGGGCTTTCTACGCTTCATTGCTTCATGACTCACTGGACAGCCTGAGCTTTCCAAACACGGGTTTTTTTGGTGGTCTTACCTTCAAATCCAGCCAGGAAAATCTTGGCGCAGACAGCAGCTATGAGCAGTTACAGTTAATGTTAAGTAGCGCCAAAACCTACCAACGATACAGTGTGTTCAGCCGAGTAATTTTTGAAACCACGCTGAATGAGAATGCCCCTGTTAACGCTTTATATCGTCGTGGCGGTTTTCTGGAATTATCAGGCACTTTGCAACACGCGGTAGCGGGGCAACATTTTGGTCTGGTTCAGGCAGTCTTTTACCGACGTCTGGGAGACATCACTTTTTTACCTATTTACGCCGGTTTCTCAGTAGAAGCAGGCAACGCCTGGGATCGCTATAAAGACATCAATACAAACAATACCACCCTGGCTAGCAGCCTGTTTATTGGTGCCGACACATTTCTCGGACCGCTATATCTCGCTTTTGGCTTTACTGATAATGGCGAGCAGGCGGTATACTTCAACTTGGGTAAAACTTTTCTTGCTAGGTAACAATGATGTGTCAATATCATAACTTGGCAGCAACCGCTTAAAACCAGTGGTGACTGTTCTCCTCAAACGAACAGAAAAAACCAGAGACAAACGAGGTTGACTACCCGTATTGTGCCAAT
>CAZMLD010000045.1:6203-10689 GCA_964566975.1 uncultured Thiotrichaceae bacterium
CAAGCAATCAAAATAACTGTTCAGGTATCGCAATAGCATCGCCACCAGCAGTGGGTATTTCTACTGGCATTACCGTTCTAATGACAGGGGCTTTTTCTTTTCTGAACATTTCAAAAACGGTATTGGTATCGGCATCGGTCGCAGCCAGCCCAGTTTCTGCATTAATTTTCATCGTTACCATGCCATCAGGACGCGCGAGCTGCCTTTCTGGTTTACCCGCAAGAGCCACCTCCATAAAGTCTATCCACAATGGCAAAGCAGCTCGTGCCGCACTTTCTCTCTGACCCAGCGGTTTATGTCGGTCAAACCCCATCCAGGTTGTGGTAACCAGATCAGGGTTGTAACCGCTAAACCAGGCATCACGTTGCTCATTGGTGGTACCCGTTTTACCGGCTAAATCTTTTCTACCCAAAGACAGCGCTCGGCGAGCCGTGCCGCGTAACACGACATCTTGCAGTATTGAGTTTATTTGAAAAGCCAGCCGAGGTTCCAGTGTGCGTTCGGCCTGTTTAGGCAGCCTGGCTAACGATTCTCTTTCCCCCATATCAACAGCCACCTGCCGCGGTGAATCCTGTTGCTGTTGCAGCAAATCTAACTGTGCCAGCCTTTGTTCGGCAATAACACAGGAGGTGCAGGCTACCACAGGGTCAGCTTCATACAGAACGTTACCATCAGCATCTTCAATGCGCTGAATAAAATAGGGTTCGATTAAATAACCGCCATTTGCAAACACAGAATAAGCACGCGTCATTTCTAACGGAGTTAACTCCGCACTACCTAAGGCTAAGGATAAATCATGCGGTAGCTCACTTTTATTTAGACCAAAATTCTCTGCGAATCGGTTTGCATGGCTGATGCCAATCGCACGTAAAACACGGATAGAAACCAGATTTTGAGATTTATACAAAGCCACACGAAAACGTGTTGGACCAAAGGTTTTTCCGGAATAATTCTTTGGCCGCCAGGCACCTTCCAGTGCTCTATCCTGAAACACCACAGGGGCATCATTAATTAAGCTTGCAGGGGTAAAATTTTTATCTAATGCAGCGGCATAAACAAATGGTTTAAAAGCCGAACCCGACTGCCTTCTTGCCTGTATCGCTCTATTGAACTTGCTACGTTCAAAATTAAAGCCACCGACTAATGCCTGTATGGCTCCGGTATTCGATTTTACTGAAACCAACGCTGCCTGAGGCTGTGGAATTTGCGCCAAGCTCCAGCCAGCATCCGAATCGTGAGCCAGCCAAACCACGTCACCGGGCTTAATCACTTCAGATACCGTTTGTAGAGCTTTACCCATACGGTTAACACTAATGTATTCACGCGCCCACTGGATACCTGTCCAGGGTAGACGAACTTGGTTACCATCTTTTAACAAAGCAATGGCTGAACGCTGATCCTGAACCACCGCTGCCGCTAACGAGGCATTATTTATATCGCTGTGTTTATCTTTTGCTGCAACAGCAGCAGGGTCATCATTGACCGATAGTATCAACGCTGGCACAAAGCGACCAAAATTCCTATCATTTTGCAAAATTGACTGCCAGTCAATCTCACTAACAACAGCATCATCAACAGCGGTCATCGCTTGCCTGGATGCGACTTTAATCTGGCTTAATTGCTCTGCTGTTAACGCCTCATTACGAATAACCCCACGATAACCATGACGGTGGTCATAGGCAACCAGCCCATTCCAGATACTGTCATTTGCGGCTTGTTGCAAACGTTTATTTATTGTGGTGTAAACTTTTAAGCCAAGCATATAAGCATCGTCACCAAACTGATCAACGATTTCAAGGCGTACCATCTCGTTGACATAGGGCGCATAAACACCCAGCGCACTGCGGTGTCGTCTGGCACTGACGGCAGCATTGCGATTATATTCAAATTGCGCCGCGTCGATAAAACCCAATTCAAACATGCGCGACAGCACATAATTACGACGTATGGTCGCACGCTTCGGATTAATAATAGGGTTAAATGCCGATGGTGCCTTGGGCAACCCTGCAATCATGGCAATCTGTGCCAGAGTCAGTTCGTCCAGTGCAACACCATAATAAACCTGAGCAGCAGCAGCGACACCATAGGCGCGATTACCCAGAAAAATTTTATTTAAATACAGCTCTAAAATGGTTTCTTTATCCAGCTCACGTTCAATTTTTAGCGCCAGTAAAATTTCATTAAGTTTGCGTAAATAGGTTTTTTCTCTGGTTAAATAAAAGTTACGCGCCAGCTGCATGGTAATCGTGCTGCCACCCTGACCACGCTTACCGGTTTTTACTAGGTTGATCACGGCGCGGAGTATACCCTGATAATCAACGCCTGGATGTTCAAAAAAACGGTCGTCTTCAGCTGATATAAAAGCCTGTCTCATCAACGCTGGAATTTCATCGTACTTTTTAGGTATCCTTTGTTTCTCACCAAATTCACCCATTAATGTGCCATCGCTGCTATATATACGTAATGGAACTTGCAGTTGCACATCACTCAACCCTTCGACTGAGGGTAATTTAGGGCTAAGGTAATAATAACCACCAACAAGCACTGCTGTAGTAAGCGTTACCATCACCAGTGTCGTAATAATAAAGAACTTGAATAGTTTTAAAAAACGCACTGATCCATTACCTGCGACAAAAGAATAACGAGGCGGCAAAGTATAAAGGTTTAACAACAGTTTTACGACATCACGCTAAAATCTTCTAGCCTTTTTATGCGCTTGCCAGTAATATTTAATGCAATTTTTGAAAATTACTCTATAACTTACTTTAAAATATACAGATTAAGGGGAACTGCGTGGGTCTGCTAAAACGCAAAAAGCCAGCCATATTAGGGGTGGACATCAGCTCAACGTCAGTAAAATTGCTCGAACTGACTAAAAATGGAGATAAATACCACGTGCAAAGTCTTGCAATAGAAGCGCTGCCGGATAACGCTGTGGTTGATAAAATTATTCAGGATGTCGAGGCTGTTGGCGACACCATTCAAAAAGCGGTTAAACGCTCAGGCACCAAAACCAAAAATGCAGCTGTCGCTGTCGCGGGTTCTGCTGTCATCACCAAGATTATTACCATGCCATCTGGCTTAAGTGATGACGAGCTGGAAATACGCATTGAAATGGAAGCAGAACAGTACATTCCTTACCCATTAGAAGAAATCAATCTCGATTTTGAAATCATTGGTGAAACCGCAAACCGACCAGATACAGTGGATGTGTTACTTGCCGCCTCGCGCAGTGAAAATATAGAACTGCGCTCTGCAGCACTGTCACTGGGTGGTTTAACACCAAAAATTGTTGATGTTGAAGCCTATACCATTGAAAACTCGGCGAGGTTAATTCGTTATCAGCTGGAAAATGACAGCGAAGATAACGTTATCGCACTGATCGATATAGGAGCCACCATGACCAGCCTGAATGTGGTTGCAAACAACCACCTTATCTATACCCGCGAACAAAGCTTTGGTGGCAAACAGCTAACTGAAGAAATCATGCGTCGTTATGGTCTGGCCTATGATGAAGCTGGCCGCCTTAAAAGAGACGGCGGTTTACCTGATAACTATATTCCAGAAGTACTGGAGCCATTTAAAGAAACCATTGCCCAGCAAGTCAGTCGCTTCCTGCAGTTTTTCTATACCTCTGGGCAGCATAACTCGGTTGATTTAATCGTGCTTGCTGGTGGCTGCGCGTCCATTCCAGGCATAGATGAGCTGGTTGAGTCACGGCTTGATACAAATACCGTTATCGCCAATCCCTTTGCACAAATGTCACTGGCTGCCAACATAAGCCCTCAGGCATTAAACAATGATGCCCCTTCATTAATGATCGCCTGTGGTCTGGCCATGAGGAGCTTTGACTAATGGCTCATATTAATCTACTCCCTTGGCGTGAAGAACAACGGCAGGAAAAAACGCGTCAATTCGCCACTGTTACTGTTTTATCGCTGGTTTTAACTGCTGCCCTTGTTTTTATGGTACATAGCGCATTCAATAGCCAAATTGATCATCAAAAGCATCGTAACGCGATGTTGCAAAGTGAAATAAAAATTCTGGAAGAGTCCTTAAAACAGATCGCCACGCTGGAAGAAACCAAAGAGCAGCTGCTCTCGCGGATGGATATTATTCAGTCATTGCAACAACAACGGCCGCAAATCGTACGTTTATTTGATGATTTTGTGCGCACCGTACCCGAAGGTATACACCTGACCAGTATTGAGCAAAACGGTGACCAACTCACCATCAAAGGCGTGGCAGAGTCCAATGGCCGTGTTTCTGCTTATATGAGAAATATTGACGCCTCGGACTGGATGAGCACACCCAGACTAAAAGTAATACAAGCCAGAAAAGGCACACTGAGAAGCAGCGATTTCACCATCTTAACCTCGCTAACCTTTCCCAGTAACCGAGACAACGTTGCAGGAGATGACAGCTAATGAATCTCTCTGAAATCAGGCTGGAAGAACTGGATATTGAAGACCTTAAAAAGATCGGC
>CAZMLD010000046.1:0-10427 GCA_964566975.1 uncultured Thiotrichaceae bacterium
TGGTTTGATCGGGTTTACTGTTCGCCGGTTAACGGCACCATTGATGATTGTTGCGCATGACTTTTTGAGGAGACTCTATTTACTTATTAGCGTAACGTGTGTGCTAAATGCTAAGATTGCTAAATTTGTAAATTCGAGGAAAAGACAATGGCCTGGTGGGGTACATTAATTGGTGGTAGTTTAGGTTTTGTTTTTGGTGGGCCGATTGGTGCATTAGTTGGTGCGGCGCTTGGTGGTAATTTAGATCGCGGTATAAAAATGGGCGGTCGTATTGATATGGGTGCTCAGGAGCGGGTACAGGCCGCCTTTTTTACCACCACTTTTTCGGTGATGGGTCATGTGGCGAAAGCGGATGGCAAGGTTAGTCCGCGTGAGATTTCTGCGGCAAGAAACGTTATGGCACAAATGCAGCTTTCTGGCGAACAACGTGAAGCTGCCATTAAACTTTTCGACCAGGGTAAAGCTGCCGATTTTCCATTAGACGCTATTTTGCATCAGTTTAAAAAGGAATGTTTTCGCCGTCGCAACCTTATTCAAATGTTTGTCGAAATTCAAATTTCTACGGCCATGGCGGATGGCAATGCCGATGCCAGTGAAAAGCAGATTATTTATACCATTGGCGATATTCTTGGTTTTTCACGCGACAGTATTGATCATTTGTTTAGTATTGCTGGGCGCGCACCGGCCAGTATTAATGGTGGATTATCACTGACACAGGCGTATGAAATACTGGGTGTCAGCAAAGGCAGCAGCGAAGCTGAAATCAAGAAAGCGTATCGCCGGTTAATGAGTCAGCATCACCCTGATAAACTGGTGGCGAAAGGTTTGCCAGAAGAAATGATTGCACTGGCAACAGAAAAAACCCAGGAAATTCGCAAAGCCTACGACTTAATTAAAGAGAGTTTATGAGTGGCAGTGTCCAACCCGCTTATTACTAGTGCGCTAGTCGCTGGTTGATTTTCTCTCATGCGGCATGATACAGCGTTAAAACAGGTCTTGTCTCGCACTCGACGGAGAGAGAAGTAACGACCTGCTAGATAATGCTACTGGTGGTAGGGTGCTGTTCTGTGATTATACGTTGCACTCCCAGCTTTTTTCTTTATGGTATTGTTGCCCAAGCGTTAATTAATTTTAGAGCCGCTTAGTTCCCAAGCATAAGCACAGTCCAGTTCCGACAAAACCGCGATTACGCCAGTTTCACCATCTTCCAGCATGGCCTGTAAGGGGCATCGGTTTTGTAGCCGTCGATGAGGTGCTGCCATCCAGCGTGCGCCCATTTGCAAATTCCTGGGGTAGGTGGTTCTTAAGGCATCAATAATTCCCAGTAAAAATGTCACTCGGCAAGCCACGTTATCATCGTCAGGAAAGGGTGTATCTTTTCGATATTTTGCCAGATGGCGGCTGCGTTGTGTGCCTGGAAAATCCAGCACAGCGAGTATTTGCTCACCACTAAGCCCCCATTCATCGAGCGCGCTCATCACTTTTTGAGTACGTAATAACTGCTGTTCGGGGCTGGTGTTTTGGCTAACTGTCGGCATACATTGATAAAATGAAGTATTTGCTTCACTAAAGTAGTGGAAATGAGCGATAATTTTATCATGTTTCTGTTCTTTCAATAACCACAAGAAAAATCATGGCAATACGACCCGTACTTCGTCTTGGTGATCCACGCTTGCAACAGCTTGCTACTGATGTGACTGCGTTCAACCACCCTGAGCTTGATGCGTTAATCCAAGATCTGTTAGATACCATGGCAGCCGAGCAGGGTGCCGGCCTTGCCGCGCCACAAATTGGCATAGGTTTGCGTGTGGTTATTTTTGGTGTTGAGCATAATCCGCGTTATCCAGGTAGTGGCGCAGTGCCTGAAACGGTGCTTATTAATCCGAAAATAATGCCACTATCGGAAGAAAAAGAGGCCGCATGGGAAGGCTGCTTGAGTGTGCCAGGGATGCGAGGCGTGGTTTCTCGCTATAACCATATTCGTTATACCGGCGTTGATGAAACGGGCGCGGCCATTGATGTGGTTGCAACGGGCTTTCATGCTCGCGTGGTGCAACATGAGTGCGATCATCTTGACGGCATTTTATATACCCAGCGTTTATGTGACCCTGAAAAATTTGGCTTTACTGAAGAGTTACTCAATAGTGGGCAGTTAAGTTCGGCAGGCTGCCCTGAGTAGCAATCTTATATTACCAAAAATGATGCGGTTTAAGACGGCGAGCCGATGTGCAGCTGCGTTGCCGTTTGTAGCCAGTTCGAGCCAGTCAGAGACTGCTGAAAATCTTCGCTTATCATGGGTGCGCTGACATAATATCCTTGGACGGTCTCCACGCCGCGCTGACTTAAAAACTCATATTGCTGTTTAGTTTCTACTCCTTCGCCTATGACGCTTAAACCCAGGCTATGCGCCATGGCAATAATCGCATCACATAAAGCACGATCATCCGAGTCACTGGCAATATCCTTGATAAATATTTTATCAATTTTTAGTACATCAAAAGGAAAGCGTTTCAAATAACTTAGTGACGAATAACCGGTGCCAAAATCATCGATCGACAGGCGGATGCCCATCGCCTTAAACTGATTCAGTATGGCAACCACGTGTGGTACATCTTTCATTATTAGGCGTTCGGTTATTTCCAGTTCCAGACATGAGCCCGGTAAACCAAAGCGCTTTAAGCTGGCGGCCAGCTTTTTAACGATGTCTTTGCCTCTAAACTGGCGACTGGATAAGTTGATTGCGATATAAAAATTTTTATGTTCTGGTTGCTCGCGCCATTTTTTTACATCGGCAAATGCAGTGTCAAACACCCAGTCGCCAATTTCGACAATGAGGCCGCTTTCTTCAGCAAGTGGCACAAACTCTTCTGGTGAGACGTTGCCTAACTCCGCATCCTGCCATCGTATTAATGCCTCGGCGGCAACGACACGTTGCTTGTTTATATCCAGCAAGGGCTGGTATTGCAGGTGAAAATCACCGTTTTCCAGTGCGCGGCGTAATTTACTGTCGATCTCGACGCGTTTCATTACGACATCACCCATTTCTGGGGTAAACACTTCAAAGGTGTTACGCCCTTTGCGTTTACTTCGATACATAGCGGTATCAGCACATTTTAATAATACATGTGGGTCGTCACCATCGCGTGGAAAAATAGCGATGCCGATACTGGCGGTTACTGAAAACTCCATGCCTTGGATAATGCAGGGCTGTGAAACTCGCTGTAAAATATCAGCCGCTTTGAGTTCTATGTTCTTTTCAAAAAGCGGCCGCTGGTTATTACTGGGATTATTATTTTCTAATAACATAATTAAAAATTCATCACCACCCAGGCGTGCCACGGTATCAAAATCTTGTATGCAGGCTTTTAATCTGCCAGCCATATAGGTTAGAAATTCGTCGCCCGCACTATGACCAAGGGTATCATTAATGTTTTTAAAATGATCAAAGTCCATGTATAGCAGTGCCAGTTTTTCTTTCTCTCGAATGGCGTTCACAATGGCTTGCTGTATGCGGTCGTAGGCCAGTGCGCGGTTGGGCAGGTTGGTTAATTTATCGTAGCTTGCTTGGTATAACAGACGTTCTTCATAATCTTTACGGATTGAAATATCTTCTTTAATGGCAAGGTAATGTGTGTTTTTATTTTTGTTGTTTTTAATCGCCGATATGGTGACGTTTTCCCAGAATAATTCGCCATTTTTCTTTTTATTATGAAGTTCGCCAGTCCATGACTGGCCAGTGGTAATGGCGTGCCACATATTTTTATACTGTAACGCTGACGTACTTCCTGAACTTAGAATACGTGGGTTTTTTCCTATTAACTCTTGCTCTTTATAACCCGTGATTTTACAAAGTTGCGGGTTAACATATTCTATTTTTCCTTCAAGGTCAGTGATAATGACTGAAACGGGGCTTTGTTCAATGGCCTGTGATAATTTGTTTAAATTCTCAGCGGTCAATTTATGGCTGCCGACTTCATCTTCTAAATCAATAATGAGATGGTTAATGCTAGCTGTCATTTTATTAAAGGCACGTGCCAAATCACCTATTTCATCATCTGCTTCGACTTTCGCTTTTATCGAACGGTCGCCTTTGGTGATGTTTTCAACCACCGCAGTGAGACGCTTCACCGGCCCTAGTAGTAATCGAGTCGCGAGCATTACCACCAGTACCACGAGGAGAACAATAATCAGCACCACGATTAAAGCATTTTGCATCTGTGTGGTTACCGGCTCCAGGAATACATCCTGTGGTAAAGAAACAACAATGGTCCATGGTGCGGTTTCCAGCCTAACCACTGCTGAAGAATAGACCGCGGTACCTAAACCAAAAAATGGTGTTTTTATGATGGGGTTGCTGGCATTGGCCCGTTTGATTTTATCCGGCCATGCGGCATGTTCAAAAAAGTCGCTGGTGATAGTTTTGGGTAGCCGATGGTTGCGTTTTAGTTCTTCGAGAGTGGACTTATTAATTTCACTGGCCAGTGTAAACGCCAAGTTAGCGTGTTTGCTATGCACCAGCCGCAGGTTGTTTTCATCCAGCAAAACGGCGAAGGAATCATGTCCTATGATGCCTTCATTATGATCAAATAGTGAGGTAAGTACACTGGCATGATATTTGGCTCTTAAAACGCCAATGAGTCTGCCTGACAGATCATTGATGGCGCTACTAAAAACAATAGTCGAACGCGTCTCATCAAAAATAACGGGAGAGCGGTAACCATTAAGTACGGTGTTTGTCGTGTCTGCTACTGCTGGTTTTGTAAACACACTAAAGTACGCATGTTGACTTTCATCCGTGCCGGTGTTTTCTGAAGCTGTGTCCAGTATATTGATGCCCTGCGCGTTTAATATGGCATATGAATAGATGACCTTGCTGTCGCGAGATTGCAGCGCACGTAATATCTGCAGCAAGGCGTGGCGAGTATATGGTGGCTCTGCCTGGCGCTTTATAAAATAATTAATGGTAGGCAGTGCCGCTTCTGTAGTTAAGAAATGAGTGTTCTGGTGGTTAAAGTGATCAATTCGGTCGGCATGCTTTTTCGCGACTAAGCTCAGGGCATTATTTGCCGCCGAAGTAAGATTTTGTCGCATAATGGCGCTGTTAAACAAGACCAGAGCGGTCAGCGAGGTTAATAAAATAACCATAAAAGCAGTAACCAGTTTGGCTCGTAGCGTATATTGCCTGGCTACAAATATTCGGATAACAAACCACAGTATACCGCTGAGGATGATTAAACCTGTAATTTCTAATAACACGTTTTTATGCTCGACTCCGCATCATTCGGCTCCACATCATAGTGAGGCGCGATTATCTTTTTATTGTTTGTTTTAGCTAGAATACCCCTATCAACTAATTAATTCTATAATTAGCTTGAACTATAACCATGACCATAACCATGATAAATCCTAAAACACCACCTGCGCGTAATGGTAACTGGCGCTCCTGTTTCTCCGCTGAGCTTGTTGCTGGTGACAGTTTGACTCTTTCTGAACCACATCTGTCAGCGCAAACTATTTATTATATTGAACGACGGCCACAGGAGGGTGGGCGTTGCGTTATCGTCAACGTTTCTGAGGGTAAAGCAATGGATGTTCTACCCGCACCTTTTAGCGTGCGGTCACGCGTACATGAATACGGTGGCGGTAGTTATTGTCTTGCTGAAGACAAGGTGTTTTTTATCAATGATAGCGATCAGGATATTTATTGTTTAATAAACGGTGAAGTCAGGCGTATTACCCGTACTGCCCATCAGCGGTTTGCCGATTTTATTTATGATAAAAATCAGCAGCGTCTTATTGCGGTCTGTGAGATGCATGAGCCTGATCAGGTAATCAACACTATAGTGAGTATTGACGTGATTAGTGGCAGTATCGCGGTGCTTGAGCAGGGGCATGACTTCTATGCCAGTCCTCGGTTAAATATCAGTGGTGACCAATTATGCTGGCAAAGCTGGAATCATCCTGATATGCCGTGGGATGGTAATGAGTTGTGGCTGGCCGATGTTAGTAAGACGGGTGAGCTGGAACACCGAAGACATATTGCTGGTGGTGCTAATGTCTCTGTTTTTCAACCGCAGTGGTCTCCTGCGGGTGTTTTGCACTTTATTGCTGACGACAGTGGCTGGTGGCATTTATACCAGTATGATGAAGACCGTGCTGCTGAAAAAAAATATGCGAGTAGGATCACGCCATTGACTGAAGGCGAAAAAGAGCTGGGTTTGCCACAGTGGGTATTCGCACAATCAAGTTATGGTTTCGTTGACGAGACTCGCATTATTTGCTGTTATCAGTCACAAGGTCGGGCAACGCTGGCACTGCTGTGCACGGCTGTGCCTGAACAGTCGAGATCAGTGTCAGGGGTGACCGCAACACTGTCGGCTATACCAACCCCATGGCGAGAATTTAGTTCGATTAAAGTAGCGGGCAGGCAGCTCTGTTTTATTGCTGCGTCCAGTGAGCATTTTCCGCAGTTAGTGGTCGTAACGCTAGCTGAAATGTTAAACGACCAGGAACCCGTTTTTCAGCACAGTACGGTGATTAAATCTTCATGCCAGTCAGCGCTGACAGAAAAATACTATTCTCAGGCACAAGGTTTAACCTTTACTAACAGGCGCCAGCAGAAGGTGTATGCAAATTATTATCCGCCTACAAATCCTGATTATCAACGCCATGAAAAAAATAAGAGTGAGGATAATACGCCACCATTGATCGTCATTTGTCACGGGGGGCCAACGGGTCAGGCAAGCATAGCGCTTGATCCGCGTAAACAGTTCTGGACTTCTCGCGGTTTTGCTTTACTTGATGTTAACTATAGCGGTAGCACGGGTTATGGTAGAGCGTACCGTGAACGCTTGCATGGAAAATGGGGGCTGCTGGATGTGGAAGATTGTTGTGACGCGGCGCAGTACGCGGTAACACAGGGTCTGGCAAACAGCAATCAGCTTATCATCCGTGGCAGTAGCGCGGGTGGTTACACCGTGCTGTGTGCGCTCACGTTTAAAAATGTGTTTGCCGCAGGCGCCAGTTATTACGGCATTGCTGAGCTAAGCAGTCTGGCCAGTGATACCCATAAATTTGAATCTCGTTATTTAGATCGGCTGGTTGCGCCTTATCCGGAGTGCAAAGCACTGTATCAGCAACGGTCACCAATAAACAGCAGTGAACAACTGAACTGCCCGGTGATATTTTTTCAGGGAGAGGATGATCGAGTGGTGCCAAAGGAACAGGCAGAAAAGATGTTTGAGGTGCTCGATAAAAAAGGTCAGACTGTAGCGGTGCAATACTATGCCGACGAGCAGCATGGTTTTAGAAAAGTAGAGAGCCTTGTGCAGTCACTGGAAAATGAATTAAGTTTTTATCAATGGGTTTTTAATTTAAAAGCCAGAAAAGAAATCCAGTTTATCGGTGACATTGAGTTGAAAAATATGTAAGCGGGTCAGGGATAAATATTAGGAGAGTGCCATTACTGCTGGCGCGTTAACCTTAATGCAGCATTGCTTATAGAAGCAGGCTGCTAGGAGCTTGTCCGAGAACAGATAAGCTACTGCGGAAACCCCATTTTTGCCCTTTTTTTTCCTGATTTTCGTTAAATAGCGCAACTATTCCATCCTTTGGTTCGTAAACGGTGCATCCATGCACCACTGCTCTCCTCAAATCAGTGAAAAAAATGACTAAAAATGGAATTCCCTCGCTACGGCTTCTGTTCTCGGACAAGCTCCTAGTAGTAATTCACCGTATATAAATCATTGCTTTGTTTAATGATGTCGCCATAATGGGTGTTAAAATGCCCTTGTTTCCTGTCCTGGTAATACCGTTTCAAGGTTTCATCAACGACATGGAAGGCAATATTTTGCCAGGGGGTTTCGTTTTCAGTGACCAAGGCAACTTCTAGGCTTTCTTCACCAGCGCTAGCCTCACCATCGATAAGGTCGCCTCGATACATGGTGTACACCTGATTAATATGCGCGATACTGAAAACGCAGAACAGCTGCATGTTTTCTACTCTGGCATTGGCTTCTTCCGCGGTTTCTCTCGCTGCGCCCTGCATATTGCTTTCTTCATTTTCCATAAAACCTGCAGGTAGGGTCCACAGACCATGTTTCGGCTCAATCGCACGTTTGCATAATAAAATTTTATCTTGCCACTGGGCAATGCAACCGGTAACAATTTTTGGATTTTGGTAGTGTATGGTGTGGCAGCTCACGCAGACATAACGTAAGCGGTTGTCCCCATCGGGAATAATCAAATGGACTTTTTCGCCACAGGAAGAACAGTAATTCATCTTAGCTGCTCTCCAGCGTTTACTAAAAAGTATTTATAAAAGAAGATGCTTTTTGGCATTAACTGTCAGGCAATAATATCTGGAATCAGCCTGTCTTCCAGCGTTGAGATCGCGTCTTTAAGCTTTAGTTTGCGTTTTTTAAAGCGTTTAAGCTGCAAGGCTTCAGTATCAGGCGACGATAGCAGGCGGTGTATCACATCATCAAGATCACGGTGCTCCTGTTTTAACTCATGTAGCCGTTGCTTAAGCTGGTGCTTTTCTATGGTGGTTAATTGCTGTCGCATCGTTGCCCCTAACGTAAGAACCCACTGAGTATGTCCACTGCATCATATTGCAAAATAACACTTGCATATCTATTTTATGATAGCATGAATTTAGATATATGCAGTTAATGCGTCGATGTAACTTGTTGGTGCTTACAAGCGACTGGTGGATAGTCGCCGCCTGAACATACGCAACATTCTGACTCTTTGCTGTACCCTTGGTAATGAGCCACAGCTAATATTGCTGTTTTCACGCTTGAGTTCAAGACGTTGTACTTTTATTTAAAGAAGCAGCATGGCGTGGCGCTAATTCATATGAAAGGTGGTGGCAAACGGATAATTTGTTCAATTAGCACCGATACTAGACCCCACTGTTTCCCTAAGAACTGAACGATAGAGAGCAATTTATGATGCAAAGCGATAAACAGGCAGCCAGTAATGCGTCACAACAGGAGCAGGCAGACGAAATACGCCAGAGTGTGCGTGAAAGTTATGCCGAGGTTGCACAGGCCAGTAATAGTGGTGGCAGTTGTGGAACTCAGGCCAGTTGTTGTGGTGTTTCAGACGACAGCGCGATAAATACACTGGTCTCAACTCGGCTGGGTTACAGCGAAGATGACCTTGAAAATGTGCCTGAAGGTGCAGATATGGGGCTGGGTTGTGGTAATCCACGTGCCATCGCCAGTATAAAAGTCGGTGAAACCGTACTCGACCTTGGCAGTGGTGGTGGCTTTGACTGTTTTCTGGCGGCAGCTGAAGCAGGGGAGTCTGGCCGTATTATCGGTATTGATATGACGCCGACGATGATCTCCAAAGCACGCAGTAATGCTGCTAAAGGGCAATACCATCATGTTGAATTCCGCCTGGGTGAAATTGAGCACATGCCGGTGGCGAATAATACGGTTGATGTTATTATTTCCAACTGTGTGATCAATCTGTCTCCAGACAAGCATCAGGTGTTCAGTGAGGCCTTCAGGGTGTTAAAGCCGGGCGGTCGACTGGCTATATCGGATATTGTTGCTAGTACTGAGCTGCCTGAAGACATGAGAAACGACCTCGCTTTATACTCGGGCTGTATGGCTGGCGCATCAGCCGTTGCTGCGTTACGATGCATGTTGCAGGATAATGGTTTTGAGCAAATTAACATTGCCCCTAAAGATGACTCCAGAGATTTTATTAAAGACTGGGCACCGGGACGTGGCGTGGAAGATTATGTGCTGTCGGCCACCATTGAAGCGATTAAACCAGGTGGCGGTAGCTGCTGTTGATTTTTTAGTTAGCTGGATGCGATGTGTCGCTATGGTCTTCATGTGCCAGCACGAACAGGTGCATTGGTCTAGCGCGAGTGTTATAAGCGCATCGATAGACAAGCGTTCATTTATAGCAATTTACTTTTCTTCAGGTGCAAAATCCAGTGACGCTGAATTGATACAATAACGTAACCCCGTTGGTTGTGGCCCATCTTCAAATACGTGTCCTAGGTGGGAGTCACATTTAGGGCAACGTACTTCAACACGCATCATACCGTGCGTTACGTCTTTTATTTCAGATAAAGCAACATCATCCCCTGGTTTATAAAAGCTGGGCCAGCCCGAGCCCGAGTCATATTTTTCAGTCGAAGCAAATAATGCTTCACCACAACAAATACAGCGATAAGCGCCGACTTCTTTATTATTATAGTATTCGCCGGAGAATGCCGGTTCCGTTCCTGCCTGTCGTGTGATGCGATACTGCTCATCTGTTAACTGCTGCTTCCACTGCTCGTTGGTTTTGGTCGATTTTTTCATCATCTACTCCTTCAAACCTAAAAAATAAGTTGAACCTACTGCGAGCGTCCAATGCTCGGCAATTGCTCCTCGATAATTGCTCCTGCATTATCCTAC
>CAZMLD010000047.1:0-10396 GCA_964566975.1 uncultured Thiotrichaceae bacterium
CGGTATTTCTGATGCGGCGATAGGCATCGGCGCTGCGTTTTAAAATTTCATCCGACACCGTCATTTCATTGCTGTAATCGCTGCCAGCAACCCACAGGCGCAAGATGTCGGCACCTAAAGTACCGACAATTTTTTGTGGTGACACCACATTACCCAATGACTTCGACATTTTTTTGCCACTAGCATCAACGGTGAAACCATGCGTTAACACTTTTTTATACGGCGCCACACCATTAATGGCGGTGGAGGTTAATAATGATGACTGAAACCAGCCTCGATGCTGGTCAGAGCCTTCAAGATACAAATCGGCAGGAAAAGTCAGTTTGTCGCGTTTATTTAATACGCAGGCATGGGTGACACCAGAGTCAAACCAGACATCCAGCGTGTCGGTGGTTTTATCGTATAACTCGGCTTCTTCACCCAGCAGCTCGCTAATCTCTAATGAGAACCAAGCTTCAATGCCCTGTTTCTCGATTTTTTTTGCAACCTGTTCAATCAGGGGCGCGGTGTCAGGGTGGAGTTCGCCGGTTTCTTTGTGGACAAATAAGGGAATGGGCACGCCCCAGGTGCGTTGTCTGGAAATGCACCAGTCGGGTCGATTGTTAACCATGCTTTCGATGCGCGCCTGCCCCCAGTCGGGTAACCAAGTGGTTTCACTAATGGCTTTGTTGGCAGACTCGCGCAAGCCTGCCTGTTCCATGCTAATGAACCACTGCGGCGTGGCGCGGAAAATAATCGGGGTTTTGTGTCGCCAGCAACAGGGGTAACTGTGCTGCATTTTTTCATGTTTTAATAACACACGGTTTTCATTCAGCACGTCGATAATTTGTGGGTTGGCTTTATTAATATGAACGCCAGCAAATAATTCAGTATCGGGTAAAAATACGCCGTTACCAGCAACCGGGTTATACACTTCCAGTTGATAGCGGTTGCCCGCAATATAATCATCCTGGCCGTGGCCAGGCGCGATGTGTACTGCGCCCGTGCCCGTTTCGGCGGTGACATGCTCGGCTAAAATAACGGGCACGTGTTTGTCGTAAAACGGGTGTTTAAGTAATAAGTTTTCCAGCGTCTGACCCTGGCACTGGGCAAGGCGTTGGGTGTTTTCAAAGCCATACCGTTTCAGTGCGCCTGCCGCCAGCGTGCTTTCAAGAATAAGGCGTAATGGGCCGTGCTCGGTTGTTACCTGAATCAGTTCATAACTGAAATCTGGGTGCAGGGCAACTGCCTGATTGGCGGGTAAAGTCCACGGTGTGGTGGTCCATATTACTGCCGCAATGTCACCTTGTCCCATGTCTTCAACGTCGGTCGAGTTGAATGCGGTTTCAAAATCACTATTGTTGAGCGCAGTAAATATCACATCTATAGCGGGGGACTCTTTGTCCTGATATTCGACTTCGGCTTCAGCCAGTGCCGAGCCGCAATCCAGACACCAATGTACGGGTTTACTGCCCTGGTGCAGATGACCTTTTTCGATAATTTTGCCCAGGCTGCGTACAATGTCGGCTTCAAAGGCATAGTCCATGGTGAGATAGGGTTTGTCCCAGTCGCCGAGTATGCCCAAGCGAATGAAGTCTTTTCGTTGACCTGCTACCTGTTTGGTGGCGTATTCACGGCATTTTTCACGAAAGGTTTTGGCATCAACCTTTACGCCAGCCTTGCCGATTTTTTTCTCTACCATTAATTCAATCGGTAAGCCGTGGCAATCCCAGCCCGGCACGTAACGGGCATCAAAGCCATCAATGGTGTGACTTTTCACAATGATGTCTTTTAATATTTTGTTGACTGCGTGGCCGATATGGATGTCACCATTGGCGTAAGGTGGGCCGTCATGCAGCACAAAAGTTGGCCGTCCGCTACTGGCTTCTCGAATTTTTTGATAGAGCCCCGATTGCTGCCACTGTTTGAGCATTTCTGGCTCACGGTTAGCAAGATTGCCGCGCATCGGGAAATCAGTGTCGGGTAAGTTTAGCGTTGCTTTGTAATCGGTCATACGAAAGTGTTTTATAGGTTGCTAATTATCGACTGTTAGCTAACAGTTTCTTAGCAAGCTCGCAGTCAGTTTTAATTTGTTGTTTTAAATCGTCAAATGAGTCAAATTTTTTCTCATTGCGGATTTTTTGCTGAAATGAAACGCTGACATGTTCACCATATAGCGGTTGGTCGAAGTCGAATAAATGCACTTCAAGCTGAATGCGTGTGCCATCAACGGTAGGTCTGTTTCCTAGGTTGGCAATGCCCGCAACATCGCCATGTTTCTGGCTGTGCATGGTAACAGAATATACGCCATGAAGTGGCGTTTCTGCGCGTTTTAAATGAACGTTTGCGGTTGGAAAGCCAATGGTTCGGCCGCGTTTTTCACCATGGTTGACGTGGCCGCAAATGGTATAGGCGCGACCTAACATCTGCTGGGCATCCTTCAATTGGTCATTGGCTAATGCCTGGCGTATTAATGAGCTACTGACGCGCTGGTTTTTGATGCAGTGAGACTCAATTTTGGTCACGCAATACTGGTGTTTTTCGCCGAATTTCTGCAACAGGGCGAAATCGCCTTGGCGGTCGCAGCCAAATTGAAAGTCATCGCCGACGATTAGTGACTGTATTTGAAGCTGTTTAACCAGAACCTGTTCAATGAATTCGACTGCCGTCATGCTTGATAACTGTTGATTAAATTTTAAAAATAGCAGGTAACCAGGGCGAAGCTGGCTGTTAAAGCTATTTAATGCGCGCATTTTTTCGCTGCGGTTCATTAGTCTTGCTGCAGTGGGTTTTGTGCCAGCAAAATACTCACGCGGTAGCGGCTCAAAAGTCATGATGCAGCTATGGGTCTTTAGCTTTTCAGCTTCGCGGCGTAACTGTTGCAGTATTTTTTGATGGCCAAGGTGCAGGCCGTCGAAATTTCCGATGGTGAGTACGCCATTTTGGTGGCATTGCTGGATGTTATGCAGCCCGCGTATGATTTTCATGGTAATTGACCAGGTTGTGGTTCAGGTTGATTGTTTAAGTTGACTGTTTAAGTTGACTGTTTAAGTTGACTGTTTGAGTTGACTGGGGCGCAGACCCTGTAACCAGAGTAAGCCAAAATAAACGAAAGCGCCCGAAAATATAATAAGCGCAAGCCTGCTTAGGCGTTGCACTGAACCCCAGTGACTCCACTGTGAGGTATCAGGGCTTAACCAGATAATAACAGCAGCCATGACTATGGTGGCAATAATAATACGAAATAGCCAGTCGAACCAGCCTGTCTGGGGGGTAAATATGGCCTTTTTTCGTAGTCCGCGATACAGCAGTATGGCATTGATATAGGCAGCAAAGCTGGTGGCGAGTGCGAGTCCTACATGGGGTGCCTGGTAGTTCATCATCACCATTGGAATGACAAAAAGCAGGTTCAGCACCATATTGCTTACCAGCGCAATAATGGCAATGCGTACCGGTGTGCGGATGTCCTGCCTGGCATAAAAACCAGGGGCTAAAACTTTGATCGCAATCAGTGCGGGCAAGCCCAGCATGTAAGCCATCAGGCTTAAACTTGAAAAATAGGTGTCCTCAGCGGTGAACTTTCCGTACTCAAACAGCGAGGAGAGGATAGGGCCGGCAAGAATAAAAAGCCCGACAAAGGCTGGCACGGTAATGAGCGCCACCAGTCTTAATGCCCAGTTTAGCGTCTGGTTAAACTGTACGGCGGATGCGCGGGCATGTTGTTGTGATAACGTGGGTAGAATGACGGTAGCGATGGCGATGCCGAGTATGCCCAGAGGGAATTCCAGTAAGCGGTCAGAATAATATAACCAGGTGACACTGCCGGTGATAAGAAAGGAAGCAATAACGGTGTCCAGCAATAAGTTGATTTGTGCCACAGACGAGCCAAAAATAGCAGGCAGCATCAATGTGGCTATTTTATTTACCCCAGCATGATTGCGTTTTATTTTTGGTATCGGCATGAGCCCCAGCTTAAGTAAGGCGGGAAACTGTAGAAGTAACTGTGCCACGCCAGCGATGGCCACGCCCCAGGCAAGCGCCATTAACGGTTCGTCAAAATAAGGAGCGAGGAAAAAAGCCGAAGCAATCAGGCTGATATTCAGCAATACTGGGGTAAAAGCGGGAAGCGCAAATTGCTGGTAGCTGTTTAAAATGCCGCCAGCAAAGGCGACCAGTGCAATAAAGAAGATATAGGGGAAGGTGATGCGTAATAAGTCGATGGTGAGCTGCATTTGCTCGGCATTGCTGGCAAAGCCAGGCGCAAATAAATGCGCCAGCGCAGGGGCAAAAATCATGCCCAATATAGACAGCACCAATAGGAAACTGCCCAACATGCCAGCAACATGATTAACCAAATCTTTTAGCACCGCTTTATCGTGTTTTTCTCGGTACTCAGAAAGCACGGGCACAAAAGCCAGTGAAAAAGCACCCTCAGCAAACAGGCGACGCATAAAGTTAGGGATTTTGAAGGCCACCAGAAAGGCATCGGTGCCACCACTGGCACCAAAAAAGGTGGCCAGTGTAATATCGCGTAAGAGCCCGAAAACCCGCGATAACAATGTCATTGCGCCGACAGTGAAGGTAGAACGCAGTAATTTGGTACTCAGGGTGCTCTCCAATCTGATTGATAGCGAGATTGTACCTGTTACGTGGTGAATTCTAAAGCGTGAGTCTTGCTTTGTAAGTCTCAAACAGGGGCGTTTTAGCTTTGCTGAAAAGGGGTCATTACTGCTTTGGGCTGACACGCTAATTTTTAATTGACAAAACTGGTGTGTGCAGGCAAAATATGCGCTCTTTTTTCAAGATGGTTTATAACAGTGGCAAACACAGCATCAGCAAAAAAACGCGCCAGACAGGCGGAGATTCATCGTTCACGTAATGTTGGTGTACGCTCGATGATGCGTACCTGCATTAAAAGGGTTTATTATGCCATCGAAGCGGGTGATAAAGCCGCTGCAGAAGCCGCTTATAAAGTCGCCTCGCCGGTTATTGATCGTGTCGCAGGCAAAGGTTTGATTCATGCGAATAAAGCCGCTCGACATAAAAGCCGTATGAATAATAACATTCGTTCAATGGCGTAAGTTTTTTTATCGTCTTGTAGAAAAAGCCGAGTGAGTTTTCTCTCTCGGCTTTTTTGTGGTTGTGATATGGCGCCAATGCCAGTAAGTTAAGCAATAACACCCGTCATTCCGTCATGTTTTTAGACGGAATCCATCGGTTGGTACAATGCCTGTTATATCAGGCTTTACCAGCCATGGATTCCCGCTAAAGCTTGTGCCCACGCTTGACTGGGTATCATGCGGGAATGACGGCAAAAGTCTTAACTTACTGGCATTGGATATGACGCTTGTTATTGGCTGGCTGCGCTGCGAAGCATGGTCACAATAGCGCTAGATTATCGCGATGGATTAACTCTGCTTCATCAACATAACCTAGGATGCTTTCAAACTCCTCGCTAGCCATGCCTTTTATCTTTTTTGCCTCGGCAGCGTCATAATTAACCAGCCCGCGGGCAATTTCTGTGCCTTCACTGCTAATGCAGGAAACCACTTCGCCACGCTGAAAATTGCCCTCTATTTTACTGACGCCAACAGCCAGCAAGCTAACGCCTGATTGAACAATGGCATCGCTGGCGCCACGATCAAGAGTGAGTTTGCCCGCGATTTTTAGTTGATTGGCGAGCCACTGTTTGCGTGCTGACATGGGTTCTTTGTCTGCGGTGAGCAAGGTGCCAATGGTTTCGCCGCTGGCGATTTTTTGCAAAACATTTTCCACTGCGCCAGAGGCAATGATGGTGTTTGCGCCTGAGCGTGCGGCTCGCTGCGCCGCAGTGATTTTTGTTCGCATTCCACCCTGGCCTAATGCGCCGCTGTCGCCAGCCATGGCTGATAAATCAGGATTGCCAGCACTGGAAAAAATAATCAGTTCAGCGTTTTTGTGATGGCGAGGGTCTTTATCAAATAAACCTTGCTGGTCGGTTAGCAGTACCAGGGTATCTGCTTCGACCAGATTGCATACTAGCGCAGCTAAGGTATCGTTGTCACCAAAGCGTATTTCATCTGTTGCAACCGTATCATTTTCGTTGATGATAGGAATGGCGCCGAGTTTTAATAAGGTTTTAAGTGTGCTGCGGGCGTTGAGATAGCGTTGCCGATTACTGAGATCTTCATGGGTTAGTAATATCTGTGCGCTGTGCATATTGTGTTTTTTAAAACAGCTTTCGAAGTGCTGTATCAAGCCCATCTGGCCTAATGCCGCTGCTGCTTGTAGTTCGTGCAGGGCGCGTGGTCGTCGTTTCCAGCCAATGCGTGCCATGCCTTCGGCTACTGCGCCAGAGGAAACCAGCAGGATTTCCTTGCCCGCTTCGCGTAATTTTGCGATTTGTTCTGCCCATGATGCAATGGCCTGGTGGTTCAGGCCGCGACCATTTTCTGTAATTAGTGAGCTGCCTATTTTTATCACCCAGCGAGAGGAATCGGCAACGGTTTTGCGTGTGGTGATTTGTTGCGTCGCCATGCTTATGACTCTTTGTTCTGTTCCTGTTTGTCAGTTAGTTCGTCAACAGGGTGTTCCTGTGTTGCATCTATGGCCTGTGAGTATGTGCTGCTGGCATTGCTTTCCAGCTCGCGGTCAATTTCCAGTTGTTGCATGATGTCAAAGACAAGGCTGTCTGTGCCTTTTTTACTGATAGCGGAGATCGTGTGCACCGGCCCCTGCCAGTTTAGCTTCTGTATAATATCCTTACGCCTGCTTGCTAATTCTTCTTCGTCGAGTAGATCAGCTTTGTTAAGCACCAGCCAGCGCGGTTTTAGTGCTAAATCGTGACTATATTTATCCAGTTCATTAATAATGACAAGGGCTTCTTCTACTGGGTCGCTGCCATCAAAGGGAGCGAGGTCTACAATGTGTAGCAGTAACTGTGTGCGTGACAGGTGCTTTAAGAATTGTAGGCCTAAACCAGCGCCTTCTGATGCGCCTTCTATGATGCCAGGGATGTCGGCAATCACGAAGCTTTGGTTCATGCCCACCCATACCACGCCTAAGTTAGGAAACAGGGTGGTGAATGGGTAGTTGGCTACTTTTGGCCTGGCGGCGGATACCGAGCGAATAAAGGTTGATTTGCCCGCATTTGGCAAGCCCAGTAAGCCGACATCTGCCAGTACTTTTAACTCAAGACGTAAGCTGCGGCGCTCGCCAGGCGTGCCTGGTGAGCACCGTCTGGGTGCTTGGTTGATTGAGCTTTTAAAGCGAGTATTGCCCAGACCATGAAAGCCCCCTTGGGCGACTTTTATTCGCTGGTCGTGACGGGTAATATCACCAATAAGTTCATCAATATCATCGTCATAAATTAAGGTGCCAATAGGCACCGGAATGGCCAAGTCGTCACCGCCTTTGCCGGTCATCTGGCTGCCAGAGCCTCGGATGCCCGATTTGGCGGTATAGGTGCGAACATGACGAAAGTCGGCCAGGGTATTGATGTCGTGGTCGCCAACGAGGTATACGCTGCCGCCATCGCCGCCATCGCCGCCATCGGGGCCGCCAAATTGAATGTATTTTTCGCGACGAAAGCTGACCGCGCCAGTTCCGCCGTCACCGGCTATGACGCTTATGGTTGCTTCATCGACAAAACGCATTTTCTGGCTCTTTAGTTGGTGGTGTTAGACAAATTTCGCACAAGCTTTTGTTTTATGCAACAAAAAAGCCCCGTGCGGGGCTTTTTATTTAACCGCACTGGTTTTGGTTGGCCTTAGCTTGCGGCAGCAGCGGTGTCCGCTTTTACCACAGTAATCGTTTTGCGGTTTAGTGGTCCGCGTGTTTCAAAAACCACGTTGCCATCTGCTTTTGCAAACAGTGTGTGATCGCGACCCATGCCAACATTAACGCCAGCATGAAATTTTGTGCCGCGCTGACGAACCAGAATGTTACCGGCAATGACTGCCTGGCCGCCGAATTTTTTAACGCCTAGCCGTTTGGATTGCGACTCGCGTCCGTTTCTGGTACTACCGGCTGCTTTTTTATGTGCCATTGTTCAGTGCTCCTGAATGTAAGATTTGCTGCTTTTCGCCTTGCAATTGCAAAGTTTAAGCAGAAATAGCGGTCACTTCGATTTCTGTATAATACTGGCGGTGACCGGTTTTCTTTTGGTGGTGTTTACGACGTTTGAATTTCATGATTTCAACTTTTTTGGCGCGACCATGAGATTTTATTGTTGCCGTGACTTTGCCGCCATCAACATAGGGCGTGCCGATGTTGATATTGTCACCATCAGCAATCATCAGTACTTTGTCGATTTCAACAGTCGCACCTTCTTCAGCGTCCAGTTTTTCAATGCGACATACATCGCCTTGAGCTAGTTTGTATTGTTTCCCACCAGTACTAATGACTGCGTACATGGGTGTTCTCCGAAATATCGTTGCAGAAAGGGCGCGAATTATACGCCGTAGAAATAATTATGGCAAGAGCGAATCGTCATTAATATTAGAAAGCAGGGCATGTTTTGACTTCATCGAGCGCTAAACTGCTTGACCTTGGCACGCTGACTACATAGGCTTTGCTGCTCTATTTTTTTGAGGTCAGCTTCAGGCTGGTCAGCTGGAACCACTGTGATTAAAAAAAATACCGCTCAGACTGACTCTAAACTCAATTTTGATGATGTTATACGGCGCTGTCAACCCGACATGAAAGCGGTGGATCGGGTTATTCAGCAGCGTTTAGGCTCAGATGTCGCGTTGGTTAACCAGTTAAGTCATTATATTATAAATTCGGGTGGTAAGCGCCTGCGGCCACTGCTGGCGGTGTTGTCGGCCAGAATATTCAATTATCAGGGTGAGCAACATTACCTGCTGGCGGCTATTGTCGAATTTATCCATACCGCCACCTTATTGCATGATGATGTTGTCGATGAATCTGATTTGCGTCGTGGAAATGAAACCGCCAATGCTTTATTTGGCAATGCGGCAAGTGTGCTGGTTGGTGACTTTCTTTACTCGCGTGCCTTTGAGATGATGGTCGATGTCAATGATATGCGGGTCATGCAAATTCTGGCGACGACGACAAATGTCATCGCTGAAGGCGAAGTCATGCAGTTGATGAATGTGCATGATGCCGGAACCAGTGAGCAGCAGTATCTGCAGGTTATTTATTGTAAAACGGCTCGTTTGTTTGAAGCGGCAAGTCAACTGGGTGCGGTATTGTGTAAACGAGAGGAGCAGGAAGAGCAGGCAATGGCGGCTTATGGTCGTTATCTGGGAACCGCCTTTCAATTAATTGATGACGTGATGGATTACAGTTCGAGCGTTAAGGAAATGGGCAAGAATGTGGGTGATGATCTGGCTGAAGGCAAGCCAACGTTGCCGCTAATTTATGCCATGCAGCAGGGTTCTGCTGAGCAGGCAGCGGTGATTAAAGCCGCTATCGAGCAGGGTGGTACCGAGAACATTGACCAGGTGCAGCTTATTATTCAACAAACTGGGGCTTTGCGCTATACAGAAAAGATGGCTGCGACGCAGGCGCAGCTGGCTGTCGAGTCGCTTGCCTGTTTGCCTGACTCAGAATATAAAACACTGCTGGAAGCGATTGCCCATTTGTCTGCACACCGAAGTAGCTAAAAAATTCCCCGCATGGCACAGACTGGTGAAGCCCGTTGTTTTTTGCCTTTGTTTCATTAAATCTTGCTAGAATAAGCCTTTAACTAATTTGAGCTTTGCAATAACGAGTTTTATTCGTGATAAAAGGTACTTTATATGTAATTTCCGCTGCATCTGGCGCGGGTAAAACCTCGCTGATTAATGCGTTGTTACCGCAGCTTGTTGGTGTTGAGCTTTCAGTATCACATACCACGCGAGCGCCACGTGCAGGTGAAATAAATGGTGTGAATTATCATTTTATTGACACGGCTGAATTTGAAACAATGCTGGAAGCGGGTGAGTTTCTGGAATCTGCCTCGGTATTTGGTAATATGTACGGTACATCGCAGCAACAGATTCAGCAGCAGTTGCACAAAGGCTTGGATGTTATACTGGAAATTGACTGGCAGGGTGCGCGGCAAATTCGCCAGTTGATGGGCGAGTGTAAGTCCATTTACATTGTGCCACCATCGGTTACTGCCTTGCGAGAGCGTTTGAGTAATCGTGGTCAGGATGATGATGCCGTCATAAGCAAGCGGATGCAGCAGGCCGTGAGTGAAATGTCACATTATATTGAGTTTGAGTATCTGGTAATTAACGATGATTTTGACGAAGCAAGAGATAATTTAATCGCCATCATTAAGGGTAACCGGATGTTAATTGAGTCGCAGCAAGAAAAACATGTTGCGTTACTGACAGACCTGCTAGCATCGAAGTAGCGACTGGAAGCCATTGATAATAGCAATGAAATGACCGTAGCCAGGCTTCTGGCAAGGCAAACGTATTTAGCA
>CAZMLD010000048.1:0-10348 GCA_964566975.1 uncultured Thiotrichaceae bacterium
TAAACCCTATACACCCTTAGCAGGGGCGCGCCTTCAGCCGCTCGGCCATTTCTCCTATTAACTTCTTTTTGTATTGGTAACTGCACTGTCTGATTATACTGAACCAGGCGCACCCCTGTCGGGACTCGCGTTACTCCGGGCTCCTGCCCTACGCCCTGCGGGTGTTTGCTAAAAACGCAAACATACTAAATTGCTCCCAGCAATTTAGTCAGCCGCTCGGCCATTTCTCCTATTAACTTCTTTTTGTATTGGTAACTGCACTGTCTGATTATACTGAACCAGGCGCACCCCTGTCGGGACTCGCGTTACTCCGGGCTCCTGCCCTACGCCCTGCGGGTGTTTGCTAAAAACGCAAACATGCTAAATTGCTCCCAGCAATTTAGTCAGCCGCTCGGCCATTTCTCCGTTTTATCTAATCTAATCTAATCTAACTACTGTACAATAAAAAACAGGTATGCATCGTCACACCGGGTGCGAAGCATACCTGTTCTCTGTTTACAGGTAAAGCCTTTTTAAGTTTGCATTTCAACAATCAGTTAAGCTGTACCTTCTGCTTGCTCTGCTTTTATGCGTTCGTAAATTTCTTCACGATGTACAGCAATTTCCTTAGGGGCATTTATACCTATCCTTACCTGATTTCCTTTTACACCAAGCACGGTTACGGTGACTTCGTCACCAATCATCAGGGTTTCGCCTACACGACGAGTTAATATCAACATTTCCATTTCTCCATGTTGTATCAATAATAAAAATAAGAGTGATGAACAGCGCGAGAGTTCAGCACACTTACCATTTACCCTTTGCTTTATACACAGAAGGGCACTGTGTTAGTTATTACTACACTGTGACATAATATTACAGATTTTTTAGATGCCCGTCACTATCTAAACCAAATGCTTCGTGTAAAGAACGCACACCCAGCTCAAGATACTTCTCATCCACGACAACCGATATTTTAATTTCAGATGTGGATATCATGCGTATGTTAATGTTTTCTTTAGCTAAAGCCTCAAACATAGTGTTCGCAATACCCGCATGTGAACGCATACCAACGCCTACCAGTGAGATTTTTACAATGGCATCATCGCCTTTTATTTTTTTCGCGCCCAGCTCTTTTGCGACGATTTTCAGCAAGGCGTGAGCTGATTCATAATCATTACGATTTACAGTAAAGGTAAAATCCGTACAGCCATCTTCAGCAATATTCTGCACAATCATATCAATTTCGATGTTGGCTTCGGTTACTGGCCCTAATATTTTTGATGCCACGCCAGGTTGGTCGGGTACGCCATTAATGGTTAGTTGTGCTTCATCACGATTAAACGCAATTCCTGATATTAACGCCTGTTCCACGTCATCATCCTCCAAAGCTATTAGTGTACCTTCGCCTTCTTCAAAGGATGATAGTACACGTAATGGGACATTGTATTTACCTGCAAATTCCACTGCGCGGATTTGCAGAACTTTTGAGCCTAGACTTGCCATCTCCAGCATTTCTTCAAATGTGATGTGATCTAGCTTTCTGGCTTTTGGTTCAACTCTTGGATCGGTGGTATAAACACCATCGACATCGGTATAAATCTGACATTCATCGGCATTGAGTGCCGCGGCGATGGCTACCGCAGTGGTATCCGAACCGCCGCGCCCCAAGGTGGTTATATTGCCGTGTTCATCCACACCTTGAAATCCGGCGACGACAACGACACGGTTGGCATCCAGATCGGCTTTCATTTTTTCGCTCTGAATTTCTTTAATTCGCGCTTTACCGTGGACATTATCGGTCACCATACGAATCTGCGCGCCCGTGTATGAACGGGCATCACAGCCACGGTCTAGCAATGCCATGGTTAACAGCGCGATGGTTACTTGTTCGCCGGTAGAAATAATAACATCCATTTCTCGCACATGAGGCTTAGCACTTATTTCTTTAGCAAGCGTAATCAAACGATTGGTTTCACCACTCATGGCAGAAACGGCAACAACCACTTTGTCGCCATTTTTTGCACATGCGGCAACTTTATCGGCAACATGGCCAATTTTTTCAATTGTACCTACCGAGGTACCACCGTATTTTTGAACGATAAGAGACATGATTTTTTAGCGAAAGAAAGATTAAACGAGGAAAAGCGGGAGTATATAAGTTCTAGTTAATTCTAGCAATGAAGCAGAAACTCCCGAATGATGATCAATCACATATCATCAAAGCCAGCCAGTTTGTACAATCGTTTGGCTTCCTCTGGGTTTTTCTCCACACCCTTACCTTCTTGGTACATCATCGCCAGCGTTGTTAATGAACCGACTAGCCCCTGTTCACCCGCTTTGGTGAACCATTTCACCGCTAGCTGCGCATCTTTTTCTACACACTCTCCTTCCATGTACATAAAACCTAAACCATGCTGTGCTACCGGATGCCCCTGTTCAGCGGCCGCCTGCATATATTCAACGGCTTTTGCTTCATTGGCGACCACACCTAAGCCATTCTGGTACATAATGGCGCAGCGATGCTGTGATTCAGCATCGCCTGCTTCTGCAAGTGGCCCCAGAAATTGCAATGACTGTTTGAAGTTTTTCGCTTCAAAAGCGGCAATGCCGCTGGAGAAGCTGGCATCAATGTCACTTATTTCAATGACTTCATTATCACTGTTTGTTGGTTTTTCTATCATAACCAGGCTCTCAAATAAAACAATAAGTTTATCACGACTTCTAGCCTGATCGACTCTAGCGACAGCCCCTCCCTCTAAAGAGATAGTCTCGGTGCATTCCAATATCATCAAACACCAAGTATAATCTGCGCTCTTTAAATAACAGTATTGGTAAAACACTGTTATATTAAAATTGTATATTAAAATTAAAATTGAAGTTGCAGCCACATCGGTTTCAACCTGACCTTATGTTCGCTAGTCACTTTGACCAGCCACTAAAATTTAGCCACAAAGATTAAACGCGCGAGAGGCGATCGAGATGAATCAAGATTACTATAATGCTGTAACTAAAATGGAAGAAGCAGGTGTTGATCCAGAGTACATCCTGGGCTGGGAAGGCGGTTATGTTTTAAACCCACCTCGTGAAGAGCAGCGCGTAACTGACGCTTATGAAGCGGGTTATGAAGACGGTAAGGAAAAAAATGCTGACAATTTCAGCAAATGGGCTAAATAAGCTTATCCAGATTCAACGGCTCGGCTATCTGAATCGAGTGGTTGCATTCGCATAACTTTATGCCATAAAAAAACCGATGCCGAATTTTTCTGCATCGGTTTTTTTATGGCATAGCGAAAAGCATAGCAACACAATACGACCAGTTCACTGCTGATTACTCATAAGTTTGATATCCGCAGATGTCACCCTCTGCCATCATCCTCTGTTGCTGTAATACCAAAGAAATGGCGACTATTTTCATAAGCGACGGTGGTGAGTTGCGCCTCTTCTACCGCCATGCAGGTGGCTAACGTTTGCACTATATGCGGTAGGTAGCAAGGTTCATTTCGACCTTTTTTATGCGGCTTCTCGACTAGGTCACGCGGCAACAGGTAGGGTGAATCTGTCTCCAGCATGACTCTATCCAGCGGTATTTCTTTGGCTGCCTGTTGCAATGACTGCCCACGCCTTTCATCACATATCCAGCCAGTTACGCCAACATGCATGTCTAACGCATTGTAGTCCTGCAGCTCTGCACTTGTCCCAGTAAAACAATGCACAACCATGTGTTGCAACACATTACGGCAGCTTTTTATGATGGCAACAAAATCCTCGTGAGCATCTCGCTGATGTAAGAACACCGGCATTTTTAAATCAATGGCCAGTTCTAGCTGTGCCTCAAAAGCGGTAATTTGCTGCTTACGAGTAGAAAAATTACGATTAAAATCCAGCCCGCACTCACCAACAGCAAGTACATTTTTATGCGCCAGCATATCACGTAACTCACTGCCAGTATCACTGCAATAGTCGCTGGCGTGATGCGGGTGCAAGCCTGCCGTGGCATAACATATTGATGCATACTGCTGGGTTAATTGTATCGCCTGTTCGCTGTGCTGAGTATCGGTGCCAGTCACCACCAGTTGCGTTACTCCTGCCTGTAACGCACGCTCCACTACCTGTTCAGTGTCTTTTTTAAACGAGTTCGCCGTTAAATTAACGCCAATATCAATATATTTTTTCATATCCGGTATCATACAAGATGTTATGAAACCTTTGTACGATACGGGTACGCAGGAAACAATAAGCTAAATTTTTTTGATTAAGGCACGAGAGCAGGAATAGCCAAAGCAACGCCGTTGCCGAAAAACAGTAAAATTTTAGATGTTTTTATTCGCGAAGCTGTCGTGCAAAGGCATCGTTATATAAAACGTTGATCATGACACATGATAGTGTCACTCACAATTTTAATGGTGTTTTAAAATGAAACCTGACAGCCAGATAGCCATTGCTGTTGTCTGCTTTTCAAATTTACGCCTGCAACAGGCGAAAGATTTTTGTGAGCAAAACAAACTGCCACTGCTAAAGAAAAAAAGCCATGATTATGCACTTCAACTGCTCTTTTTTGATGACCTGATCGAATTATTCGACCAGCAGCTAAACACCAGTATCGCCATTGATTTTGTTCATGGCTCACAGGCACATCGCCAGCAATTTGGTGGCGGTCGTGGACAGGCAATCGCTAAAGCAGTCGGTTTGAAATCAGGCATCACGCCCAGCATTTTAGATACCACAGCAGGTATGGCTGGTGACGCATACGTACTCGCGACCCTCGGCTGCTCGGTCACCCTGATTGAACGCTCCAGCATTTTATTCTGTCTGCTTGAGAACGCAGTAGAAAGGGCATCACTAAGTGAAAGCTTTCAGCCAGTGCTAAAACAAGGCTTTCACATTATAAATGGCGATGCAAATAACTATATAACGCAGCAGCAGGCCGCGAACAACAAGGCACCAGATGTCATTTACATTGATCCGATGTATCCAGTGCGAAAAAAATCGGCTTTAGTCAAAAAAGACATGCAAATTTTACAACGGCTGCTGCACCAGCAAACACTGAGCAACACGAACAATGCCGCTGAATTATTAAACCGTGCGCTATTATTCGCTAACAAACGTGTTGTGGTAAAACGCCCCATTCAGGCAGAAACACTTAGCAGCATTACGCCCAATACTTGTATAAAAAGTAAAAAAACAAGATATGATATTTACACCATAAAAAAGATGACATCTTCTTCGGTCTGAGCGAACAAAAGGACACGCGCACCATTTCATCACTCGATGAACAATGGCTTGAATTCAAATGATGCTTAATGCGGTTTATCCATCATGGGTTGCACCAGTTACAGTGCTGCGGGTTTTCATACTTTTTTCCTAATGGGTACTTTTTTTCTTCCTGGTAGCCACATTTTTGACATTGATAAATATGACTCAGTGCAGAGCGAGTCGGCGAGTTACAGGTTTCACAGGGAAGCCCACTAACCGTATCGGTGAGGCTAAAGCCTGGCGTGCTACATTTGGGGCACGATGAATTTATTTTTGATATCAATTTTATCGTTGCCTGTTCAATCACCCGCATTCTGCTAGGATTATATAATGCTCGCATATCCGTTTCGGCATAAACATAGCCTTTCCTGTCTTTTAAGCGATGATAACTGTTTAGCAGCTCATCAACTGAGCAAATACCTTTCACCATCTCAGAAAAATTGGCTCTACTTTTTTTTAAAATGATGCCGTGAGCTGGAAATAACGATTTTTTAGCAAATGCCAGTAACTCGTTTTCTGAGGTGACTTCTTGAGCATTAAAATTGGTTACCGTACTTATTTCTCTTGCAACAATTTCCAGCTCATTCTTTTTATCCAGCAGCATCACTAACTCATCATCGGCCTGTACAAAAAAAAGGGAAGGATGGCTACCAAAAGAGCCTTCACTAGCAATCGCCAGATCACAATGACTTTGTTCAATGGCTAATTCACATTTTTTGCGTAATGTGGGAATGGGGTCTTCGAGCCGTTCAACCTCGCCCGAAAATGTGCCGAATATATCGCTGTCGAAATGCTCTGGAACAAAACAATTTACGCCTAAGGCTTTCTCAAGCAAGGGGGCAATGACGTCTTCTTTATGATGCCTAGTTGCAATCACTACTTTTCTATTATTAAAAAAATCAGTCATCTTTTCCTTAGCATTTTTATTGTCACCCTTAATGTTTTCTACTGGAAACACTAGTACATCAACTAGGTTAATCCCTGAAATTATTAAACTGCAACGGCAGATCAATATCCGATCCTTTCAGGTAAGCCATTACTGCCTGCAAATCATCACGTTTTTTACCCGTAACGCGCACCTGCTCTCCCTGAATCGCCGCCTGTACCTTAAACTTCTGCTCTTTAATCATTTTGGTGATTTTTTTCGCGTCTTCTTTATCAATACCGTGTTTTACCGTTATCGTTTGATATGCACGTAAACCACGTTCATCAACTCTGCCACGGTCTAGGCAGCGGTTATCGATACCGCGTTTGGATAATTTATTAACCATAATGTCGCGCATTTGTTTTAATTGGAAATCACTGCCTGCTTCAAAATTCATTTCATATTCTTTTAACGTAATTTTTGCATCACTACCTTTAAAGTCAAAACGATTTTTTATTTCACGATTCATCTGATCAACCGCATTGGTTAATTCATGGCTGTCAACCTCAGCAACAATATCAAAAGATGGCATAAACATTCTCCGTTAGTTGCTCTTTAGCATCCATGACTTCGCAACAAACCTTCCATCCATGGAGATAACTGATTAGAATAAAACTGCGACAAAGTATATTACTATTCAAGCTGACTATTCAAGCTGACTATTCAAAATTAGCATCCAGAGATTTCTACCATGACCAGAGCAACAACAATTAACGTGATTATCGCTATTGGCGCATTCAATGCACTTATTGCCGTGGCTATGGGCGCATTTGCGGCGCACGGATTAAAAAACATATTAACGCCAGAGTATATCAACACATTCAAAACAGCAGCAGACTATCAGATGATACACGGTATTGGACTGCTTCTTATTGGCATATTAAACAAGCAGGATAGCAGCCGAAATCACCTCGTGGTTGCTGTCATTATGTTACTCGGTATTCTGCTGTTTAGCGGCAGCCTCTATTTGCTGACCTTAACCGGCATCACCGCGCTGGGCGTTGTCACTCCGTTTGGTGGCGCTTGCTTTTTGCTTGCTTGGCTAATACTTGGGCTTTCTTATTTACGAAAATAACCGATGCGGGGAAAAAGACAGACCGATGCAACAAACATGACTACCATCCCTACTACTGGCTAGGAGCTTGCCCGATTATTAACGCTGGCGCTTTTTATCCTGTATCGCAGCACAAATGCCACGAAAAATAGCCACTTCGCGTTGTGTCGTGCCGGCACGACTGAACAATCCCTTCATACGCCGCATTAACACCTCAGGATTGCTGCTGCCAAAAAAATCAAGGTGTTCTAACGCATCAAAAAAGTGCTGATACAAACCTTCTAGCTGAGCCGAATTAGCGAGTTCATCCTCGCGGTATTTATTGCCTCTGGTTTTTGTTGTTTTTTCAGTGCTTAGGGCAAGTCGAAATTCATAACATACCACCTGTACAGCGGCAGCTAAATTTAACGAGTTATAATCAGGATTGGTGGGAATGGTGAGCAGCACATTACACTGTTCCATTTCATCATTGCTTAAGCCGTTACTTTCTCGGCCAAAGACAATAGCGATTTCTCCTTGCTCCAGATAAGCCAACGACTGCTGCACACACTCTCTGGGTTCAAGAATCGGCCATTCGATGGTTCGCAGTTGCGAACTGGCACCAGCAACCCAGACACAGTCTGAAATTGCCTGGCTTAAATCATCGACCACCACTGCATTTTCCAGCACATCAACAGCATTCACCGAACGGCGAATGGCTTCCAGCGAGGGAAAATCTCTGGGTTCAACCAGGTATAAACGGCTCAAGCCCATGTTTTTCATGGCACGTGCCGTGGCACCAATGTTACCCGGATGTGAAGTATTAACCAGTACGATACGAATATTTTCGAATAACGGTGAATTTGTCTGCTGTGTCATGGCGTGTATTCTGCTATGCTACGCGCCAAAATGACACTGCTAAATTTATTCTTTTCTAGATACCTTTGTACGATACAGATATTTTTATTCGTAAATGTAATGTATTGTGCAAAGGTATCTTCTAACCAACACTTTCAATAATTATGCAACCAATGGTAAATATTGCAGTTCGCGCTGCGCGTGCTGCTGGCGACATTATTGTCCGCAACATGGATCGACTTGATCGTCTCAAAATCGTCACTAAACAAAATAATGATTTTGTCAGTAATGTGGATCACATGGCGGAAGAAATCATTATCGCCACTATAAAAGAAGCCTATCCTGAGCATGGCATTCTTGCAGAAGAAAGTGGCAGCCAGTTAGAACAGTCTGAATTTCAATGGATTATTGACCCGCTCGATGGCACCACCAACTATTTGCATGGCTTTCCACAGTTTGCCGTTTCCATTGCACTAAAACACAAAAATCGACTGGAGGTGGGGGTTATTTACGACCCGGTGTCACAAGAGCTATTTACTGCATCACGTGGCAACGGCGCCATGCTTAATGACAAAAAAATTCGTGTCACCAACCACAAGGGGCTACACAACGCCTTACTGGGTACGGGCTTCCCCTACCATGACCAAAGTTATCTGGATGTCTATCTGGAAACCATGAAAGAACTGATGCAGAAAACCGCAGGCATCAGACGACCCGGATCAGCAGCATTAGACCTTGCCTGGTTAGCGGCTGGTCGCATAGACGGGTTCTGGGAGTTCAACCTGAAAGCTTGGGATATCGCGGCTGGTGCGCTCATTGTTAGAGAAGCGGGTGGTATTGTCAGTGACTTTGAAAATAAAGGCGGCTATCTGGAAAGTGGTGACATTATTGCCGCTGCGCCTAAGGTTTTTCCAGAGATGATACGAATCATTCAGCAGAAAGTGAATGCCAGTAACTATTTGAGAAAATAGCAGAAGCCCTCAGAAGCGTTTCTGTTTGTCACACTGACATTCCTCATATCGCTTGAACTCAGTTGACCATAATACAGAGCGGAGCGGCGTATTATTGGTCAACTGCAGTGACTTGTTATACGATTTGTACATATGCTGCATATGATGCTAGTAAAAAAGGCACGTAAAAATCTGTAAGTATTTTACCCCTGAATAAAAAAGATAATATGTGTTTTATACGTGCAGGTTCTATTTCTTTTGAGGGTATTTTTACAGTAATTTTTTCAAAATCATTTTCATCTTCATTTCGTCTCTCTGCTGTTAGGATATATAGTTTTTTATCTGCTTTATTTAATTCATTGTATTCAATTGAGCCACGATAAGTTTTGATGCTTTCTCTTTTAAATAAACTTTTATGTACAGCTCTGTTCAGATAACTATTTCTTGAATCTCTATATTGCTGCAGCATATTAGAATAAGCTTTATCAGAATTAAAGTATTGATAAAACCGCCATAAAAAATATGCCAATGAAAATTGCAACAATAAAGTTATAGCAGAAGGATTGCCTATATTTAATGTAAGCCCTTGAAACGTAATGACCTCACCTAATTCGATTTCTGCATGATGAATTACAATTAATAAAATTGAGATAAGAAATAAATTCCTTCTCTGTCTCAATGTACCTTCAGTTAGTTCTAAATCACCACTATTCATTATTTATTTTCGTATAACAGTGCGCCAAGCAGAAAACACTCAACCCTGCTCTGCCCACTCTGCATTGGTATAGGCTTTAATGGTTAAGGCGTGAATCGCGCCACTTTGAATGTGTTCATTCACTAGCGCATAAACCATTTTCTGTTCTGCCACCATGGTTTTACCTTCAAACACATCAGAAACCACAATGGCGGTATACTTGCTGCCATCAGCCGTTACTTGGGCTTCACAGCCACTAATGCCTGCTTCGATAAGACGTTTCACTTCACTTGTTTCCATTGTATCCTCTAACCAAATTTAACAATAAATAATAACCGCTATGGTACAACGTCAGCAGGCTTTTTACACCCTACTATTTATAATGTCCCACTATATAGCCAAACAAAATGTTTAACCGTATTATTCTATTGTGTCGCGCTGGTTTTGACATGCAACACGTACCTCGCCAAGTCTTATCATTCATGGCAACGCGCTTTAAATGAGAACACCAACAGTCTGTTGAGACGATTCTTCCCCAAAGGTATGAAAATTGGTTCGTTACCGAAATCACGCATTTGAAAGCTGCTGCAGTAAAATCCTTAATTCATTTACTGCGACGACCAACATTGCATAATCCAGCTCACGTATGGATT
>CAZMLD010000049.1:0-10348 GCA_964566975.1 uncultured Thiotrichaceae bacterium
CCTGTAATAAATGGATTAAACGCGCAGTAACAGGGTTAATCTCCAAAAAACATACGTCATCGTTTCGGTTGCGATAAACCACCAGGCAGGTTGCTTGTTCCGGCGCTTTTTCAGGCAGGTTATCTGGTGCCATAGTATGCACTGGAAACTGATAAGCCAGCGACCAAGCTACGGGCGAGAACACGGGGTGTTGTGTGAGTAAATCACCGTTGGCATTGATGTTGTCCATGTTGATGCTTTCATCTGAAACATGCAGTGCCATTTCTACCCATTCATAATGTGCCAGCTCAACTAAACCTGGCGGATCTTCTGGCTGAGGCTGCCGTTCATTTTTCAGGTAGCTAATAAATTCTTCACTTATTTCAAGAAAGTAAGGGCTGTGGCTTTCATGGTTTGCAAAAAAATCACGAATCATTTTGTGCCAGTTTGTATCGCTGTAGATTTTACGAATAACGGGGAAGCCACTAGCAATAAAACCTTCTATATTATTGTAGAACAGCTCACGATAAATAGTCATGCGGCGATCTTCAATGCCATCAGGCAAAGCATTTTTTTCTGGATCACGTATGTGCGCAGTAAATTCGTATTGATGTTTTTTGAAAGCAGCTAATTTCATTGCGGCATAATCATCAGCTTGATGCTTTCTGACTGGTCGTTACTGGTGTTTGCTGCCATTGCTTTTGTATCTGAACAATCTGTTTTACTTCATCGAGCAATTCTGGCACGGGTGGGATATTAAAATCACGTTCCAGCAATGTTGGGAATACGCCAAAGTGTTCATAGGCTTTATGCAAGATGTCCCACACTGGGTCAATAATATCAGCGCCGTGGGTATCAACAATTAAATCACTGGCTTCATTGTAGTGCCCAGCGATGTGTGCGTAACGAATGCGTTCGGCAGGCAGTTTTTTTAAAAATTCAATGGGGTCGTATAGATGGTTAACTGAATTGACGTAAATGTTATTGACATCAAGCAACAGCCCGCAATCTGCTTCGCTCAGTACCGCATTGATAAACTCAATTTCTTCCATCTCTTTGCCGGGGGCTGCGGTGTAGTAAGAGGCATTTTCCATGGATATTTCCTGTTGTAAAATATCCTGCACCCGACGAATACGCTTTGCCACATAATGCACTGCTTCTTCGGTAAAGGGAATGGGTAATAGGTCGTACAGGTGTCCGTCATCCGAACAATACGTTAAATGTTCGGAGTAGTGTTTGACTTGATGATCTGACATAAACTGACCAATGTTTTTCACCAGTTCTTCATCCAGTGGTGATGGACTACCAATAGATAGTGAAAGACCATGACAGAGAAAATCGTATTTTTCAGTAAACTGCCTGAATTTTTTGCCGTAGCTGCCACCGACATGAATCCAGTTTTCTGGTGCGACTTCCATAAAGTCAACGGGTGATAAATCGCTGCCTAGCATTTCATCCAGTTTTTCCCGTCGTAAACCGAGGCCGACGCCAGAGAGTGGATATTGTTTTGTGTGTGTTTTCAGTGTCATGGTAAATCTTAATTACATGAATGCATTTTTTTGCTGATAATGTGGTCAGCACTGGCTTTGCCCGCACCATAAAAAAACAGCACCAGCAGCATAATAAAGTAGGTGGCGGCAAATTCAATACCATTTTTTAGAATAGTAAAATTGCCCGTTTCCGTTAGCCAGTTTATATTGCCATGCTCACTTAATATAGCGGTTGCCACTTCTTTTCTTTGCTGAGCGTCTTCAATTAAATCCATGCGCCATTCCCATGGTACGGTCAGTGTGGTTTCTGGCAGAACATGCCAGCCATTTGCCCAGTGCGCGGTGACAGCCGCAACCACCATGGTTAGCATTAGTGGTAGCGCGGCCCAGCGAGTTGCCAGACCAATGAGTAAAGCGATGCCGCCAAAGAACTCGGTAGCCCCTGCGAGTAAGGCCATTAGTTCAGGAAAGGGTATGCCGAGGTGCTCGCCAAAATAATAAGCGGTATTTTCCAAGTTGTTAAGTTTACCCCAACCAGCGAGAATAAAAATAGGGGCAAGGTAAACGCGTAACGCCAGTGGTGCGAGAAAGTCGACTGTTCGTGTGGTATCGAGAAGTGATTGAGCCTTGCCGGCCAGTGAGCATAGTTTTCCCATAAGGTTATCCTGTTATTATTTTGGCTTTCGGTATCTGTGTGGACGGTGCGCTTTATTAATAGTTCAGTTATCACTGGGTTCGGGTTTTTCTTTTAGCTCTCTATTCTCGGGCAATCTCCTAGTATTAACTGAGGCGCTGTCCACACATTGATCGGGGAAAATATCGGCAAGCATCACAGAGCTGCCATTTTCCTGAACGATACGTGCATGTCGACGGCTGAGTTCGCGGGGTGAACTTACTCCGCAGGAGTGTGCAATCATCCCCACTTCGTAAGTCATGTTTTTAATGTAGCTGGTCACTCGGGTGGATTTTTGCTCGGCAACCAGACCACGCTGTAGTTTTTTGTTGTGCGTGGTAATACCCGTTGGGCAGGTGTTTTGGTGGCACTGTAATGCCTGAATGCAGCCTAAGGAAAACATAAAGCCTCGGGCAGAGGTAATAAAGTCCGCGCCCACACATAATGCCCAGGCGACTTCTGCCGGGTTGATTAATTTACCTGAAGCGATAATTTTTATTCTTTCACGAAGTCCCGCTTTGCACAGGGAATCTACCGTTAACGGTAAACTTTCGTGAATCGGCATGCCAACATAATCGAGCAGGCTCATGGGCGCAGCGCCAGTACCGCCATCGGCGCTGTCAATGGTAATAAAATCGGGCGCACATGCTTTGCCACGTTTATTTACCGCGTCAAGAAATTCACATAACCAGGTTTTGTCGCCCAACACCGCTTTGAAGCCAACCGGTTTTCCCGTCACCTGGCGAATATGATTGATCATATCAATCAAGTCGTCATTATTTTCTATTTCAGGGTGTCGATTAGGGCTGATGGAGTCTTCGTGCGCGGGAATGCCACGAATAGCGGCAATTTCCTCATCCACTTTTGCCGCAGGGAGTATGCCGCCCTTGCCAGGTTTGGCACCCTGAGACATTTTAATTTCAAACATGCGTACCGCTTTATGGGCAGCCACTTCGCGTAGTTTTTCATTGGATAAATTGCCGTCTTTATCACGTACCCCATATTTAGCGGTGCCAATTTGAAATACAATGTCTGCACCGCCTTCAAGATGATAGGGTGACAGACCGCCTTCGCCAGTATTCATCCAGGCGCTGGCTTTTTTCGCACCAAAAGATAGTGCACGCACCGCCGGTTTTGAAATTGCCCCAAAGCTCATGCCAGAAATATTAAAAAAAGAATAGGCGGTAAAGGGCGTTTTTGCAGAATTTTCGCCAATGATGATGGGCGCGCATTTAACCGCGTCTTTACCAAGCGTAGGGAATGCGGTGTTAACAAAAAGAAGCGTGCCGCTAGGTTTTAAGTCACGAGTCGAACCGAAGGCGATGGTGTTGTTAATGTCTTTGGCGGCACGATATACCCATGAACGCTGTGCGCGGTTAAACGGCATTTCTTCTCTGTCCATAGTAAAAAAATACTGCCGGAAGAAAGTACCAACGTGTTCAAAGTAATAGCGAAAGTGGCCGATGACAGGGTAGTTTCGTCGGATCGCCTGTTTCGTCTGGGTGATATCCGAAATATAAACAGCAATAAGAAAAAGAATAAAACAGCCAACCACAAAGACAAAGGTGGTGGCCATCAGGCCTAATACTTCAAGTCCAAAAGATTCGCCGGAAAACATTTTTTCTCCTGATGAAATATCTGGGTCAAAAATAAGCAAAGATGCAGCAGGGCAGACAACAGCCTGTTGTCTTAAATATCTTTATGAGATCTCAGCATAACTCAGGTGCAAAGAAAAATGAGATAATTTTTTTAGTATTTTTGGAAAAATTGAGCGTAATAGTTTGCTATTGCGCGATATTTTGGCGGAAATACTGGAAATAATTAGTCATTTTAATTTGTGCATGAGTTATGCTGAGGTCTCTTAGTAAGTGCTTGCATAAGAGATAGTAACACCACTTCATTTAATATTGGGAAACCTCAAGCCGTCAACTTCGAGCTTGTTTCTGAGCGCTGACATCAATACAATACAACAATGTTAGATAAACGTGAAATTGCCAATGATTTAGTCACCCTGCGTGATTTGATTCGCTGGGGGACGAGCCAGTTTAATGCCGCTGAGTTGAGTTTTGTTCAGGGCATGCCAACAGCGATTGATGAAGCAGTGTATTTGTGTTTAAGCGCCTTGCATCTGCCGCCAGATTTCAGTAGCGAATATTTTGATTGCGTACTGACCCTGGATGAGCGGCTGCATGTATTAAATTTTTTCCAGCAACGTATTGAAGAGCGTAAACCGTCGGCTTATATTACCCATGAAGCTTGGTTTTGTGGCTTGAGTTTTTATGTTGATGAACGGGTGTTGATTCCACGTTCGCCAATGGCAGAGATTATTCAGCAGCAGTTTTCACCGTGGATAGCTGCTGACCAGGTGAACACTGTTTTAGACCTTTGTACCGGCAGTGCTTGTATCGCCATTGCCTGCGCCTATGCCTTTGAATCAGCACAGGTTGATGCCAGTGATATCTCCAGTGAAGCGCTCGCCGTGGCAGAAAAAAACCGCCAGAATCATGCTCTGGAAGACAGGTTGTCATTAATCCAGTCAAACCTGTTTGATGCGATTTCTGATCAGCATTACGATATTATTATCAGTAATCCACCCTATGTATCCGCACAGGAAATGCAGCAACTGCCCACTGAATTTGATTATGAGCCTAGTACGCTGGCACTGGCGGCAGGCGAAAGCGGTATGGATATCGTGTTGCCGATGCTGCAACAGGCAAGAAAGTTTTTAACCGATAACGGTATTTTAGTGGTAGAAGTAGGGTATTCAAAACCAGCGCTAGAGAAAATATTGCCAGAAGTGCCGTTTTTCTGGGTAGACTTTGAGTTTGGTGGCGATGGCGTGTTTGTTTTAACTGCCGAGCAGCTGGAAACACACCAGGCGGATTTCAGCCGTGTTAGAATTTAATATGCGTTGTTAGCACTGGTCTTCAATTGGTGTTTCACATAAAAAAGCATGCGTTCATCATTATATTTTACCTAAATCCTGCAAGTGATTGTGCAAGCACTTGCAGAATTTAGGTTTTACATCAAATAAATAACAAGTTGGTTTTATGTCAGGTAACACAATAGGAAAACTGTTTAGCTTAACCACCGCAGGCGAGTCACACGGCGCTGGGCTGATTGGCATCATCGATGGCTGCCCACCAGGCATTGAATTGACAGAAGAAGATTTACAGCAGGACCTGGATCGGCGTAAACCCGGCACATCACGTCATACCACACAGCGCCGTGAAGACGATATCGTCAAAATATTTTCTGGTGTGTTTGAAGGCAAAACCACTGGCACCAGTATTGGCTTGATAATAGAAAACACCGATCAGCGTTCAAAAGATTACGGCAATATTATGGACCGTTTTCGCCCCGGTCATGCTGATTATACCTATCAGCAAAAATACGGTATTCGTGACTACCGTGGTGGTGGGCGTTCTTCAGCACGTGAAACCGCGATGCGTGTTGCGGGTGGTGGCATTGCCAAAAAATTTCTAAAAGACCGCTATGGCATAGAAATTTATGGCTACATGTCACAACTGGGTCCGATTAAAATGCCCATGCTGGATAAAGCCGAAATCAACTACATTGCTTTTTTTTGAGGTTATGCTGCATTAATTGCAGAACTTGAAGTTTATATGGACGCCTTACGCAAAGAAGGTAATTCAGTGGGTGGAAAAATCACCGTGGTGGCAGAGGGTATGCCGCCAGGCTTAGGCGAACCAGTATTTGACCGCCTGGATGCCGATATCGCTCATGCCATGATGGGCATCAATGCCGCTAAAGGTGTTGAAATTGGCGATGGTTTTGCCTGTGTTGAAGCCAAAGGCACCGAGTTTCGAGATGAAATGAGCCCTGAAGGTTTTAAATCTAACCATGCTGGCGGGGTGTTAGGTGGTATTTCTTCCGGCCAGAATATCGTCGCCCACACCGCGTTCAAGCCCACATCCAGTATTCGCCTGAGTGGTGATACGGTAGATGTCGACGGTCATGCTATTGACGTGGTGACTCATGGTCGCCATGACCCCTGTGTCGCAATTCGAGCAACGCCCATTTGCGAAGCCATGCTGGCGATAGTGCTGTGTGACCATCTGTTACGTCAGCGCGGGCAAAATATGGACGTGCATTCACAGACGCCGGTTATTCCTGCACATAACTAATTTTTTAAACGCCCGATAAAAAATGCTTAATTCTGGCGTACCTTACTGGCGGCTCAGTGGCTTCTACTTTTTTTATTTTGCCTCGCTGGGGGTATTGATTCCATACTGGAGCCTGTACCTGAAATCACTCGGATACAGCAGTTTAAGCATCGGTGCGCTAGTGGCAATTTTACCCGCGACTAAACTGGTCGCGCCCTATATCTGGGGCTGGTTAGCCGACCATACCCGCCGTTCGATGTTCATTATACGCATTGCTAGTGTGTTGGCATTGCTCAGCTTCTTATTGGTGTTTGTTAATCAGCAGCTATGGTGGTTAATTATAAGCATGGTGATGTTCAGTTTTTTCTGGAATGCCATTTTACCGCAGTTTGAAGCCATGACGCTCAACCACCTTGGTCATGATAGCCACCGTTACAGCATGATTCGTTTATGGGGTTCGCTTGGTTTTATTATTGTTGTGGTACTCATGGGTGACCTGCTGCAACGCTACGATGCCGATATTATTCCACTGGTTGTGCTATTTACCTTTGCCATTATTGCATTCACCAGCTTCATCGTGCCAGAAAAACTGAATACCCCACATGCTGTGCATTCACCCATCTGGCCTGTTATCAAACAGCCAAAAGTGCTGGCGTTTTTAGCGGTGTGCTTTTTAATGCTGTGTAGCCACGGCCCATACTACACTTTTTATAGCATTTATTTGCAGGAGCTGGGTTACAGTCCGCAGATGATCGGTATTCTGTGGGCAGTGGGTGTGCTGGCTGAAGTGATTATTTTCCTAATCATGTACCGTTTACTGCCGATGTTTGGCGTGCGAAAACTACTGCTCATTACCTTGGTGTTAACCACCCTGCGCTGGTTAACCATCGGTTTTTTTGCCGATGATTTAGTCATGCTGTTTTTTGCCCAGTTGCTCCATGCTTTTTCCTTTGGCGTGTTTCATGCGGTGGGTATCTCGCTGGTGCATGAGCATTTTACCGGCAGCCACCAAGGCAGAGGGCAGGCGTTATACGCCAGTGTGAGCTTTGGTGCAGGGGTAGCAGTGGGTAGCCTAGTCAGTGGTCTGTTGTGGGATCAATGGGGGGCGAGTGCCTTGTTTGTGTTTGCTGCCTGTTGCACGGTGCTGGCGTTTGTTATTGTCTGGAAGTTTATTTATCCTTCGGTGTCTGCTTCAAGGCAGACGGGGTAGCATTGAGGCGCTCGCAGTAGGTTCAACTGATTTTTTTAGGCTGAAGCCTTCAACGTCTCTAGCAAGGCATTCGCCGAACTCGACAATGTTCTTGACTGGTGCAGCAGCAGCCCCAGATGACGTTCCATATTCACCCCCTTGATGGTTAATTTTTGCAGTGAATCGTCAATCATGGATTCGGGTAACACCCCCCAGCCCAAACCGTGTTGAATCATCGCCTTGATGGTTTCCAGATAATTAGATTCCATGATGATTTTAATATCTGTATCCAGTTTTAAAGCGGTATCAATAATATTACGAGTATGGGTACTGTGTGACTGCAATATCACGCCGTATAAAGACAGTTGTTTGCTGCTGAGACTTTTTTGACTGGCAAGCGTGTGAGTATGAGATACAACGCAATGCATGTGATCTGTCCACACGGGTATTGTTGTTAGCGGTTTTTCAATGTTATCGGGCAGAGTGATCAGTGCCAGTTCTAAATTTCCTTGTAAAATGAGTGGACCCGCCTGTTCAGAGTCCATGAACTGAATATCCAGCTCAACATCAGGATGTTGTAGGGTGTAGTGACGCAGTATGGGGGGTAAGCGGTGCAAACCAATATGATGACTGGTGCCAAATTTTAGCTGACCGCTTACCTGGTTTCGCAACGTGCTGATGATACGTTGTGTTTCGTCTATTTCAGCCAGTATACGTACATAACTGGGGATGATGGCCTGACCCGCTTGGGTTGGTTGTACGGTTTTACCCAGACGGTCAAACAGTTTGCAGTCGAGTGCGAGTTCTAATGTGGCTATGCGTTTGCTGACTGCTGGCTGAGTGATGAACAGTTTTTCGGCGGCGCGCGAGAATGAGCCAGTTTCAGCCACCATTAAAAATGCGCGAATGTTTTGTATATCCATGACACTTACTATCTATTGCATTGGCGGAATGGTTTCTTGAATTCGCGTTCAACGCTCTCTTTTTATGCCTCGTATTTAGCCCAGTATATGCTTGCTATAACAAAAAGTAATCAATAATATAAAAATTATGAATTTGTTTTATATGATGGATGGTCGTATGCTAGTTGCATTGCTATGAAATATTCGGGCTAAATCTGAGGGCAGACAAATGTTTAAGAGAATGTTTTTTATCCTGTTGCTGGGTATAACAGCACCGCTTCACGCACAAGGTTTTTACTTGGTCAGCGCTGATATTAAAGGGCAGCTTTCCACTAACCAGGTGTTTAACAGTTTTGGCTGCACAGGTAAGAATATTTCTCCGCATTTAAGCTGGGGAAACGCGCCTGCAGGCACAAAAAGTTTTGCCATCACCATGTACGACCCTGACGCACCTACTGGTAGTGGCTGGTGGCACTGGGTAGTTTTTAATATCAATAAATCAGTTGATACGCTAAAAACTGGAGCCAGTAACGATAGTATGCCAGCAGGTGCAATCGAAAGCACCACCAGTTATGCCAGCTATGGTTTTGGTGGTGCCTGTCCGCCAAAAGGCAACAAACCGCATCGTTATATCTTTACTGTGTTTGCTTTAGACATCGAAAAAATTGAACAGAATGCCGATGCCCGTCCTGAGCTCATTGGTTTCTTTTTAAATAAGCATGCTATTGCCAAAGCAAGCATCATGGCATATTACGGTCGCTATTAATCGTTGCATAAGTTTTCGCTACATACTGTTTATGACACACCGTAAATATATCCCTATAGGCTTGACGGTAGCGTCCATGCTACCGACAGTCACAAAAATATGTAGCGAAAACTTATAGCAACGATTAATAATGGCGATAGATAGAAATTTTAATGACGAGAAGCAATAATAATGAGTAGTGCAAAAACCCTTTACGATAAATTATGGGATGAACATGTTGTTCGCCGTGAAGGTGATGATACCGCTTTGTTGTATATCGACCGTCACTTAGTACATGAAGTGACTTCGCCACAGGCATTTGAGGGTTTGCGTCTGGCGGGGCGCTCGCCATGGCGTGGTAGTTCGGTAGTCGCCGTGCCTGACCACAACGTACCCACCACGGATCGCAGCCAAGGTATTGTTGACCCTGTGGCAAGGTTACAGGTCGAAACACTGGACAATAACTGCAAAGAATTTGGTTTGACCGAGTTTGATATGTCGGACATTCGCCAGGGCATAGTCCACGTTATCGGTCCTGAACAGGGGGCAACACTGCCGGGTATGACCGTGGTCTGCGGCGACTCCCATACGTCGACTCATGGTGCTTTTGGTGCGCTGGCGTTTGGTATTGGTACCTCAGAAGTTGAACATGTGCTGGCGACCCAATGCCTGATGCAAAATAAAAGTTTGAATATGCTGATTTCTGTTGACGGCGAGGTGGCTGCCGATGTCACTGCAAAAGATATTGTACTGGCTATTATTGGCAAGACAGGGACGGCAGGTGGCACCGGTTATGCCATTGAATTTGGTGGTGAAGCGATACGTGCGTTGTCTATTGAAGGGCGCATGACAGTGTGTAATATGGCGATTGAAGCTGGCGCTCGTGCTGGCATGGTGGCCGTTGATGATACTACCATTGCGTATGTTAAAGGTCGGCCTTATTCACCGCAGGGTGAAACGCTGGCGAAAGCAGAAGCCCACTGGTCAACATTGCACAGTGATGATGGTGCCCATTTTGATAAGGTAATATCGCTTAATGCAGGCGATATTAAACCTCAAGTTACTTGGGGCACCTCGCCGGAAATGGTAGTGGCGGTAGATGCTGTTGTGCCCGATCCTGACGATGAAAAAGATAAAGTGAAAGCCGAAGGTATGCGTAAAGCACTGGCTTATATGGGCTTAAAAGCAGGTACGCCGATCAATGAAATAAGCGTAGACAAGGTATTTATTGGTTCCTGCACAA
>CAZMLD010000050.1:0-10255 GCA_964566975.1 uncultured Thiotrichaceae bacterium
GAGACACAATCGCTTTACATTCCACCAGGCCCTCGTCTGGGCGAACTGGTTATCGAAGCTAAAAATATCAGCAAAAAATTTGGCGACAAACTGCTTTACGATAATTTAAGTTTTAGTCTTCCTCGTGGCGGCATTGTGGGCATTATCGGTGCTAATGGTGCAGGTAAAACCACCTTGTTCCGTTTAATCACTGGTGAAGAAAAACCTGACTCCGGTGAGTTTAAAATTGGTGAAACAGTGAAAATTGCTTATGTCGATCAATCGCGTGATGCGTTAAGTGGCAATAACACCGTATGGCATGAAATTTCAGACGGGCTGGACAACATCACCATCGGCAATTACTCCGTGGCATCACGCGCTTACGTCAGCCGCTTTAATTTCAAAGGTGAAGACCAGCAAAAATTTGTCAAAGACCTGTCGGGTGGTGAGCGTAATCGCCTACACCTTGCCAAATTAATAAAGAGTGGTGGTAATTTATTACTGCTTGACGAACCCACCAACGACCTGGATGTAGAAACCCTGCGCGCCCTGGAAGAAGCCATCCTTGATTTTCCAGGCTGTGTGGTGGTTATCTCGCACGACCGCTGGTTTCTGGATCGTATTGCCACGCATATTCTGGCGTTTGAAGGCGACAGTAAAACCACTTGGTTTGAAGGCAACTATAGTGAGTATGAAGCTGACCGAGTTAATCGCCTGGGTGAGGAAGCGGCGATCAACCCACATCGAATAAAGTTCAAGAAACTTGGCTAGCGCCCGCATATTTCATAGAAATGCAGCATTTAGGAGAAATCCTTGACCGCTAGGAGCTTGTCCGAGAATGGAAATCGTAGCGAGGGGAAGCTGATTTGAGTCAGATTTTTTCATGTGTGAGGCGAATATAGGTATATTTAACGAAAATAATGGAATAATCTGGACAAATTCAGCTTTTCCGCAGTAGGTTCTCTATTCTCGGACAAGCTCCTAGTGTACGTTTTTATCGGCACTCACCGACTGACCTTTTACGGCAGCGCTTATGGTTATACCAGGTTGTATCACTCAGATTAGCATCGGTAAATATAGCTTCTTCAATTTGCGCGCCTCTAAATGAAGCTTTCGTTAGATTAGCTCCAGTGAAATTAGCATCGCGGCAATAGGTTTCATCAAGTACTGCTCGGTTCAACTCGGCGCCACTAAAGTCAGTTTTATATAATCGCGCATTGCGAAATATGGCTTTGTTTAATTCTGCCTGATTAAATGCTGCCGCTTCTAAATTACTCTTTTCAAAAGCAGCTTCATTTAATCTGGCACCAACAAACACCGCTGACTCAAGGTTTGCGCCATAAAAATTCGCATTGTTGGCTCTCACTCCAGTGAAGTCCGTATCATTAAGTTGTCCGCGACTAAAACGTACATTGTCCAGCACCGCATTTTTAAAACTCGCCCCCGATGCTTCAACTGCTAGCATTCGTACATTTGGCATTCTTGCGTTGTCAAAATTTGTATTGTTCAGCGAGGAAAAACTAAAGTCAACATCTTCCAGTAGCGCGCCAGAAAAGTCCGCGTTATCAAAATTTGCTCGGCTCAATATTGCGTTTGATAAGTCAACGTTTTTAAAGTCTTTTCCAGAAAAGTCACAACTTGACCAGTTTACCCCCGGTTTCGCCTCGTCATCACAAGCGGCATAAGCCGAGTTGATGGTAAACGCGAAAAAAAACACCAAATAGAATCCTGTAGCTAGCGTTTTTGACATACTTTCTCCTGTTTATTTAATCGATTACAATGTAACACTGCCCACTTACCTCTTCTGTTCATCTCAAAACTCGCCATTATCGCATTGGACAGTAGAAGTTTTTGACGAAACCCTAATTTCTCACTTTAAACTCACCAGTTTCAGGATTAATCTGAGTAGCGGGCAGATTTTAAGTTCACCAGATTTTACAGTGAATCGCTCAGAAATGTTACTAAAGGACAGCTCTAAATCTCTCTAAAAGCAAAGAATCAGCCCTGTTTAAGGCTACTCACTATAAATCTTGCTGGGCTAAGGTGGTTCTGTATTTTTTTATTTACCGGTGAAGGTTCACCCGCAATTTGAGATGCCACCATTTCAGCGGCAAGAAAACTGCTGGTAAAACCTCGTGAGCCATGTGCCGCTGATATATACAGGCCATGTAAATGCCTAGCAGGGCGGTACGTTTTCATTGCATTACCATGACATATGTCGGCATATTCATTATTAAAAAATAACGCATCCGGTATCGCACCGACAACAGGCACTCTGTCCTTTGACATAGTACGAAAACCAGCCCATGCTGCACTAACATCCTCGGCTTTAAAAATATTTGGGTAATGTTTATTAAACGCTTTAAGTAACGCTGCATTGTCTGCCTGGCAAACATCTAATACTTGATTATTTTTTGTATAGCTTGCACCAAGGTAATGCCTGCCATTAATAGCAGGCGTAATGTGGATATCGGCATTCACTGTTTTTTTAATTTTTTTTGATTCGTTATTCACTTTCAGTGACATTACCTGACCGCGTATGGCTTCAACTGGCCACTGCAACGGCAAGCCTAAATTATTGATGCTAACACCATTGGCAATAATTAATGTTTCTGCATGGCTGATGATATCCGTACCAGAAAAGCACTGCCATGCTGCACCACTAGAATGAACATTACTCACTTGGGCATCAATAATATTTAGCTTGTTGCCACACTCAGACTTTATCGCATCGCACAAAATAGCAGGTAAAACCACACCCGCAGAGGCAAAATTAACCGCCACCTGTTGTTCTTCCTTTAGCGTAGAAGAGTTGGCGAGCCACTCAGAATCCGCATCAACAATAGAAACGAAATCGTGATTAAACTGAAATTTATTTATTATCTGGACAATGCGTTTTTTATCCATTAATTGCAACAACCCCGCATCAAACCAGAACCGTGGCTGGCTCTTTTTTTGTAACGATTTGAACATATACAGGGCATAACAATAAGCGGTAATATAAAATTCTGTGTCAATATCATTATCAATAGCAATACGCGGATAAACAATGGCGGCCGGGTTTGAAGATGCCTGCCCATTAACGTCACAACGGTCATCAATGACCGTGACCTGCCAGCCTCGTTTGACTAAAGCATAAGCAACACTTAAACCAGCAATACCTGCGCCGATAATCGTTGCCACTTTTTTAGTCACTGGCTTTGCTGGTGGCGGCTCAAACCAGGGTTTATCCTTATATTTAAGACCTGCTGCTGTTTGTTTTTTTGCCTGCATGTTTGCCTGCTTGTCTGTCTGAGCAACTGATTTCTCGGAAGTTGAACGCCTGGCGACTAGCATCTCACGTTTTTTACCAAAGCCTGGAACCTTATTCACCTCAAACCCGACCTTCTGTAAATTTCGTTTCACCAGCCCAGCGCAGGTATAAGTGCTACACGTTGCTGTCTCACTGCTATTTTCAGCAATCAGAGTAAATAATTGATGCGACCACATAGCTGGATTTTTTGCTGGCGCAAAACCATCCAGGAACCAGGCATCAACATTCAACTGCTGATTGGCTAAAGCATCACAAACATCCATAAACTTGAAGTGGATCTGCACCCGATTATCAAACAAACTACGCAGATGTGCCGCCTCAATCGCTGGCGGATAATGCGCGACTAATTCATCACAAAATGGTTTTAATTCAGCATAAGGTGAAAACAGTTCAATGATAGCGGCGGCTGAAAACGGGTGTTTTTCAATCGCGATATAATGCAGGGTCTTCATCTGTTTACATTCTGCGCTGTGTTTTAACCACTCTCTTATGGTTAAAACACAGTTTAACCCGCTACCAAAACCCAGCTCAGCGATAATAAAATCATTGCGCCCCTGCCACCGAGCGGGCAAATCGTTGGGGTTAAAAAAAACATGCTGAAACTCACCTTCACCTGGAATATCGTCAATACTTGTATTACTAGGCGTCACCGCTGAGGAACGATAAATATCATCAAACAGCTCGCTGTACGGCTGTCCATCACGCCAAATTAAATTTGTATATTGCATAGCCGTTTGTGCTTGAGACAAGTAAAATAGAGTGCCAATTTTAAGCGTGTTACCAAATTATGCAATCAACTGACCACACAAACGATGCAAGCATGAAAGATAAAATTATACTCATCACGGGTGCCAGCGATGGCATTGGTAAAGCCACGGCAATAGAGTGTGCCAGACAGGGCGCAACGGTAATCATACACGGAAAAACCGTGCCTAAACTCGAAAAACTGTACGATGAGATAATACAGGCAGGTTATAACGAGCCGATTATCTACCCGTTAGATCTTGAAAAAATCACAGCAGAAGACTGCGACACCTTAAAAGAAGTCATCGACAAAGAGTTTGGCCGGTTAGATGGCTTATTTAACAACGCTGGCTGGCTGGGCGCGTCTACCCCCATTGAGCAACATGAGTTAACGCTCTGGTTTCGTGTGATGCAAATCAATTTAAATGCCACATTTATGCTAACGCAGGCATGTATTCCATTGCTTAACCATAAAAACACCAGCTCAATCGTGTTTAATCTCGATGACAAAAACACCGCATACTGGGGTGCTTATGGCGTAGCTAAGGCGGGTTTGCGTGCGCTGATGGAAATTTTAGCCGATGAGCTGGAAACCAGTTCAATCAGTGTTAAAGGCTTATTGCCTGGCATCGTAAAAACTCCGTTTCGAACTCGCGCTTTCCCTGGCGAAGATTCCAGCAAACTAACCAGACCAGAGGAAGTCGCCAGAGCGGCTGCATTTTTACTGAGTGAGCGTAGTACTACAGTTAATAATGAACCCTCGCAAGGCAAAGTCTTTAATTTAAGCGAGATAGAACTACCGAAGTAAAAACCTACATTCGCTCAGCCATGAGCAATACATGTTAAAAACACTTATCAAAATTCAGCCAGATTAAAATGTAAAAATGACGAAAAAAATAAAAGTAGACTCTAAAGAAGTTGGGCTGGTCGCAGGACTAAATATATTAAATTTTTTCCTCGGCACCAAAGATTTACACTATGGCTTCTGGAGTGATGACCTAGAAGTCAGTGTGCAGAACATGCCTGTGGCACAAAAACAATATTCTGATTTTTTAATCAGTCATTTTCCTGATGAGGTAAAAACGATTCTTGATGTGGGCTGTGGCGCTGGTGGTCTGGCTACTGAATTATTAAGTCGAGGCTATCAGGTTGAGGGTGTTTCCCCCAGCCCCCTGCTCTCCGAAGCGGCACAGAAGCAGGCAGGTGATGGCTTTAGCATCCATCATGGGCGATTTGAAGATGTTGAATTTCCAGAAGATAAAAAATACGACATGGTGATGTTTAGTGAAAGTTTTCAATACATAACTTTAAACATGGTACTGGATAAAGCACAGTCTTTATTGCGCCCTGGCGGTTATATTGTTATTTGTGATTTTTTTAAAACCAGCGTAAAAGGCAGATCGGTTATTGGTGGAGGCCATCCATTTGATCAATTTCAGCAGGTACTCACAGCGTCTGATTTAACCATTCTGTTCGATAAAGACATCACCAAAGAAACCGCACCAACGATAGATTTAGTGGGAAAAATGGGCACAGAATTAATTCTGCCGACCATGAAGTTAGTCGCTTACACATTCAACAACAATCGACCTTGGTTTTCTAAAGTGTTTGCCTGGCTGTTTCGTAAAAAGCTGGCAAAACTTAATTACAAATACACCAGTGGTGAACGTAACGCCGAGTCATTCAGCAAACATAAAATTTATAAATTTTATTTGTTACAGAAGCCAGGATAATTTTACATGCCTGCGCTTAAACCTTTTTTGATTTTTCAAAAGTAGGTTTAACGAGGACAAGAAAATAAGCGGTAACGATGCCTGCTGAACCGAAGATCATGCACATTACCATAATTTGATAACGCACTGCGATCAGTGGCGAAACACCCGATAATATCTGCCCTGTCATCATTCCCGGTAACGACACTAGGCCGACTGCAAACAAAGAGCTGATAACAGGAATGAGTGAAGATTGTAGTGCTATGTTGCGAGCAGTATCATAAGGTACATCTCTTTCTATTTCTGCATTCAAGCGTTCGGCAGCAAGGCTAATACTAATCATCGCATTGGCAAAAATCATACCGGCAATAGGTATCATGGTTTTTGGCTTGTACCAGGGTTCTAACACCAAAACCAGTTGTGTAATGAGCAACAAAATAAAACCGCCACCCAATGTTGTTGCTAGCAGTGCGTATTTATAAAGCTGTAAGCGTTTGTTTTCAACCGTACCCAGTGCAATCCAGCTCGATGCACAAACCATTACCAGCAAAATAATAAGAATAAGCCAGGCGCTGTCAGCATCAAAAATGTAGCTCAGGAAATAACCAATTAGGAGTAACTGAACCAGCATTCGCAAGATGGCGTACAGGGCATTACCTGAGTTCAGTGACCACTTAAAGAGTATCACCAGTGTGACTAACACGGGTATAAAAGCAAGCGCTAAATTAAATATGGGTATGGTTTGAATAGTATCTGGCACGGGTACTATGGCATTAATAGAAACAAAAAGTACCTGTCACACATCAGTCTTTTTTCTTTATATTTGAATGCGCTGATTTTGTTTTGTGCTTTAAAGTGCGCTTATGTTTATGAGTAGAAGAACCCGCTATTTTCGCCGGCGAACCTTGCCCAAATCGCTGATTTTTTATCGCTAAACTTTTTGCTTTTTGGCTACGCTGTGCGGCTATCTCGTCACGTGATTCTGGCCATTCAAGTTGTATCTCGGCAAACAGCGCCTTTATTTCATCCAGTGATAATTCCGTTTTTCGGCCAAGCTTTAAATCACGTGGTAACACCAGACTGCCGTAACGCACACGGGTTAATCGGCTGACGCGCAGATCCTGCGACTGCCACAGTCGGCGCACTTCACGATTTTTTCCTTCTTTTAAGATCACGTGATACCAGTGGTTAGCCCCCTGCCCGCCAGCATCAATGATCTGCTCAAATTTAAGAAAACCATCTTCCAACTCAACCCCTTTTAACAATTTTTTGATTATTTCACTGGTGACTTCTCCATTCACCCGAACCGCATACTCACGTTCGATTTCGCTAGATGGGTGCATGAGATGATTCGCCAGGTCACCGTAATTGGTGAACAACATCAAACCGCTGGAGTTGATATCAAGACGACCCACGCTTATCCAGCGCCCTTCCTTTAACCTGCCGATGCTTTCAAACACCGTTTTTCGGCCTTCGTCATCTTTTTGTGTGCAGATTTCACCTTCTGGTTTATTGTATAACAGAACACGAATACGCCTCACATCCGCTGTGATAACGGCACGACGATTGCCGATGTTTATTTTATCACCGGCTTTGACGTGATCGCCAATGTTCGCAAGCTGACCATTGATGCGAATTTTCTGCTCACCAATCAGACGCTCAATTTCACGACGCGAGCCGTAACCCATACGCGCCAGTGCTTTCTGTATGCGTTCCTGTTTGACTTCTTTCGTTGAACTATGCTGATTTGACATGACTGGGCTCTATCGCTGTGTCGGCAACGTTTTTGTTGCTGCGGTTACTTTCCTGATCTGAATTTTCATGGACTGGACCTTCTTGGGCTGCGTCTTCCGCTGCATATTCCTGGGTCGGGTTATTCTGCTCAATATTTTCCTGCTCGGCGTTATCTAGTTCGGCGTTTTTCAGCTCTGGATTTTCCAGATTAGTTGTTTCCTGGTCAGTAGGCTCGGTGATGTTTGCTGTTACATCGTCATCTAATGCTAACTCTGGGTGAAGCTTGTCGAGGTCTTTTATCTCTGCCAGGGTTGGCAGCTGGTCAAGTGAGGTTAAATTAAAGTAATCAAGAAAGGTACGGGTTGTGCCATAAAGTGTCGGTTTACCCGGTACGTCTTTATGCCCCAAGACTTTTATCCAGTCACGCTCAAGTAGTGTTTTGACTATATTCGAGCTAACACTCACACCACGCACTTCTTCAATTTCACCACGAGTAATGGGTTGCCGGTAAGCAATCAGTGCCATTGTTTCCAGTAAGGCGCGAGTATAACGTGCGGGTTTTTCTTCCCATAAACGCGCCACCCAAGTCGCATATTGCTGTTTTACCTGTAACCTAAAGCCACTGGCAACCTGTTTTAGTTCATAGCCACGAGGCGCATAATCATCCGCCATTTCATGCAATGCCTGGCGGATTTCATCGCGCGTGGGACGTTCTTCATCAAGCTCGAACAAGTCGGCTAATTGAATAACGCTCAGTGTACGATCGCTTGCTAATAATATCGCTTCCAGAATAATTTTAAGTTTTGCTATTTCCATTATTCGCTCTTGTTTTACTTATGCTCATGACTACGCTGTTGAATTGCTTCCGCCTGAGCGCCAACGGCTTTTATATGTATAGGGGCAAACGCCTCAGTCTGCACCAGTTCGATTAGCTGCTCTTTAACCAGCTCCAAAATAGCCAGTAGCGTCACCACCACGCCACGGCGACCTTCTTCGATGGAAAATAAACACGTGTAACTGGTAAAATCATCCGCACTAATGGCACTCAACACTCGGCTCATGCGTTCACGCACTGACAGTGCTTCTCGCTGGATATGGTGATGGGTGTACATATCCGCTCGTGCCATGGCATCTTTAAAAGCCAGCAGCAGATCGCGCAGATCAACTTCTGGTACTGGTCTGTCTTGGTGTAGCTCTGGGGGTTCGATGTCGGTCAGATAGATTTCACGACCAACGCGCGGCATGGCATCAATATCCTGCGCCGCATTTTTAAACCTTTCGTATTCCTGCAAGCGTCGAAGAAGCTCAGCACGTGGGTCTTCTTCATCTTCGTTTTGCGTCTGTCTCGGCAGTAACATACGTGATTTAATTTCAGCCAGCATGGCTGCCATTAACAAATATTCTGCTGCCAACTCGATTTTTAGATTCTGCATCATATCGATGTAGGTCATATACTGGCGCGTGGTTTCTTCCAGTGGAATTTCCAGAATATCCAGATTCTGTTTCTTGATTAAATACAATAACAAATCAAGTGGCCCTTCAAACGCTTCCAGAATAACTTCCAGCGCATCGGGGGGAATATACAAATCTTTTGGCACGATAGTCAGTGGCTCGCCCTGCACCAAGGCAAAAGGCATTTCACTCTGTGACTTTAGCTGCGCGGCCACTTTTTCTTTTTTAACAGACTGGCTCGCGCATTTTTTCACAGCAATGGTGTTTTCAGCAGGCGTTTCCGACTGCTCTACCTTGTCTTCAGCCTGCGGTTGCTGCGTGTCCGTTGTATCCGAGTTTGTCATCATCGAGTCTGCTATCGCTTACAGGTAAGCAATGCCCATGGCTTTTCTTACGTCTTCCAGTGTATCACGGGCAACTTCTCTTGCTGCCTCATTGCCTTCTTCAATAATAGCCTTAACCGTGACGGCATCGTTTTCATACTCTCTGGCTCGCTCCTGCATGGGTTTTATCTCAGCCAGCACGGAGTCAATGACTGGTTGCTTACACTCGACGCAACCTATGGATGCGCTTTTGCAGCCTTCCTTCACCCATTCCCGTCGGCTATCATCAGAATAAACCTCATGAAATTCCCACACTGGACATTTCGCTGGGTCGCCTGGGTCGTTGCGACGCACTCTTGCAGGATCGGTAGGCATGGTACGGATTTTTTTTGATATGACATCAGGCTGATCGCGCAAAGCAATGGTATTGTTATATGACTTGGACATTTTCTGACCATCCAGACCCGGCATTTTTGAGGCTGGGGTTAACAATGCCTGCGGCTCTGGCAGAATGATTTTGCCGGAGCCTTCGAGATAGCCAAACAAGCGTTCTTTATCACCAATGGAAATATTCTGCTGCGAGTCCAGTAAGGCATGTGCCACACTCAAAGCTTCTGCATCGCCTTTTTCCTGGTAGTCTTTGCGATATTTAAAAAACATACGAGCATTTTTTTTGCCCATTTTAGCCGCTACTGATTTTGCTTTTTCTTCAAATCCAGGTTCACGCCCATAAAGGTGATTAAACCGCCTCGCCACTTCACGAGTAAGTTCAATATGCGCCACCTGGTCTTCGCCTACCGGCACCAAACCTGCTTTATAAACCAATATATCGGCACTTTGCAACAAGGGATATCCCAAAAAGCCGTAGGTGGCTAAATCTTTCTCTTTTAGCTGCTCCTGCTGGTCTTTATAGGTTGGCACACGCTCCAGCCAGCTTAATGGCGTAATCATCGACAATAATGTGTGCAGCTCGGCATGTTCTGGCACTTTTGACTGAA
>CAZMLD010000051.1:0-10197 GCA_964566975.1 uncultured Thiotrichaceae bacterium
CAGCGGAGAATTTCCATGAACAGCTAAACAACATCCTCCACGGCTGGCTGCAACAATTTGAAAAAAAAGTTAATGGATCCATTATCTGCGTCTGCCCAGAATATTTGCTGTACTGGGAGCACGGTGACATAGACACAGAACAGGACAGCCTGCTGCCACCGCTGCTTAAAATACTTGAGTCACCTTATGTCAACCGCACCGCCAGAATCGTTTTTGTGCCGCCCGCTTTTTATGAACCCGACGAAGGCATCGACATGTCGGCTGGAGATTTCCTGGATGTACGTGTGGGTACGGACGACTAAATGACCAGAGAATTTCTGATTACTCGCTACTGAAAAACCGTCTGTTTTATTCTCTTGAATTAATGTTACCGAACTGAGTATAATCAGCGCTAATAAACATAATAAATATGTGTTTAATATAATTTCAGCCACGCAGGTAATACTATGATTTTTGACTATTTCGCCCAGGGCCTTTCCTTCTTTTTATGGTCAACCTTTGTCATCGCTGTGATTCTCGGCGTTATCGTTAATAAAACAAATTTCTGCACCATGGGTGCTGTTTCTGACATGGTCAATATCGGTGATTATGGTCGCTTCAGAGCCTGGATACTGGCTATTGCTGTTGCCATTCTGGGCGTTAGCATACTTGAATACATCGGCATGGTTAACGTAACTGAAACTTTTCCCGGCTACCGTGGCTCACAACTTATCTTTGTAGAAAACATTCTTGGTGGCATTTTATTTGGCATCGGCATGACCTTTGCCAGTGGCTGCGGCAATAAAACGCTAATCCGCATTGGTGGTGGCAACATTAAATCTATTTTTGTTTTTATCATTATCGCGCTGATTGCCTATTACATGACCAACCCGTTCCCCGGCAGTGACAAAACCTTATACAGTGTTTTATTTTTTGACTGGATTAACCCTATGGCCATTTCTTTAACCAGCCACCAGGATGTTGGCGCTATTGTCGGCTCACTGATTAATAGTGAAAACACACAAAGCTTGCGCCTTTTTGCCGGACTTTTGTTTGCAGCCGCTATGCTGTTTTATGTGTTTAAAGCGGCTGACTTCCGCAGCAGTAAAGACAATATTCTTGGTGGTGTTGTGATTGGTCTGGTTATACTTGGCGCCTGGTTTACCAGTAGCAACATCAAGGTTATTGCATACGATGAGCAATACACGCTGTCTGAATATCATGCCGAGTGGGACATGTTGGCTGATGACCATACCGGCAAACCAGCCACTGGTCGTACGCTAAATCCACAATCATTCACTTTTGTTAATCCTATCGGGCAAACCTTTGGTTACGTCAAAGGCAGCTTTGACTCTGCCTTATTAACCTTTGGCCTCATTGCTGTGCTCGGTGTGATTCTTGGCTCATTTTTATGGTCACTTATTGCTCGTTCGTTTCGCGTTGAATGGTTTGTTGATTTCAAAGATTTTGCGAACCATGCTTTAGGTGCAGTGTTGATGGGCTTTGGTGGCGTACTGGCGCTCGGCTGCACCATTGGTCAGGGCATTACCGGCATGTCAACCCTTGCAGTCGGTTCTATATTAACCTTCATTTCGATTATATTTGGCAGCGCACTGACCATGAAAATACAGTACTACAAACTGGTTTATGAAGAGGAGGCGACCTTTATAAAAGCCTTTGTCACCGCGCTGGTTGACATGAAACTACTGCCAGCTTCCATGCGCCAACTAGATGACATCTAATAAAACAGCCACATTCAAGCCTCGATGACGCACCACACATGGTTTGTTTACATCTTACGATGCGTGGATAACAGCCTGTACACAGGCATAACCACGGATATCAATAAACGCGTGGAGCAGCATAACGGCCTGAACAACGGTGCCAGTAATAGAGGGGCTAAATACACGCAAAGCAGGCGACCTGTAACACTGGTCTACCAAGAAGCTGCTCGCTCTCGTTCAGCAGCCAGCAAACGTGAATATATGATAAAACAATTAGCCAAGTCACTAAAAGAACAACTGATCGAACGGCAACAATACAAAAAGCAGGAAGAGTGTAATTATATTGACGTGAATCAAGTAAAAAAAGACCGTTACGGTTAATATATAATCATCATAGGTTTTCATAGTTCCTGTGATTATGTACCGCTAACACTCTCCTCCTGGAGGTTAGCCTGTAGCGTGAGCTGGTTACTCACGCTACATTTTTACTCTTCCTGCCAGTCGCCTTATTTTTGTTAAAACACGTGAAATGATTAGCCTTTTCATGCATTATAGACTGGGTTAATCTCTTACCGCTCGACAGGAAACCGCTCATGCAAAAACTTTTACTCCTCGTTAGCCTTTTCTTTTTCGCTCAAACACTGACTGCCGATAGCAAATATCCACCTACATCAGTCGATATGGAAGTCCAGAAGGTATCACAGCATGTTTATTATGTTCAAGGTGTGCCTGGTATCGCAAGTTACAATGAAGGATTTATTTCAAACGCTGGCTTTATTGTCACCACAGACGGCGTCGTGGTTTTCGATGCGCTGGGCACACCGTCACTAGCCTATAAACTGGTGCAAAAAATTCGAAGCATTACCACGCAGCCGATAAAAAAAGTGATCGTCAGCCATTATCATGCTGACCATATTTATGGCTTACAGGTGTTTGAGGAATTAGGTGCGGAAATTATCGCCCCCTATGGTGCACAAATATATATTCACTCTGAAGGTGCAGCGTTACGCCTTGAGGAACGGCAGTTTTCACTGGAGCCGTGGGTGAATGAAAACACACGCCTAGTTCTGCCTGACACTACCATCAAAAAATCAACCGCGTTTACTTTAGGTGGAGTCACCTTCACTATTAACTTTATGGGTAAGGCACATTCTGATGGCGACCTCACTCTTTTGGTTGAACCCGATAAGGTTTTATTCACAGGCGACCTTATTTTTGAAGGACGGCTTCCTTTCGTTGGCAGTGCCGACTCAAAAAAATGGCTGGAAACATTAACAAAACTGGAAACTGATGGCCTTGCCAAGTTAATTCCTGGACACGGACCAGCTACTGACAACCCTGAAGAAACCATTGCACTGACCCGCAGTTATCTCGCGCATTTACGCCAAGTAATGGGTGCTGGCGTTTATGATTTCACCCCATTTGCTGAAATTTATGCCGCTGCTGACTGGTCGAAGTTTAAAGATCTGCCTGCCTTCGAGGCAAGCAATCGTGTCAACGCTTATCAGGTATTTTTATCCATGGAAGCAGAGTTGCTAGGGCAGTAAGGTCAAGAATAAAACACGGCATTATTGACCATGAGAAATCGTAACTACTCAGCGTATTAATTTTTTATTATTATAGACTTTTGTTTTTTCGCGTCTTTTGCGTTCTTCGCGGAAAAAAATTTTTTAACGAACAGCAACTAATGCCCTTTTTCTGGGTTATTGTTATACGTATTGTTTTATTTTTCCGTAAATGCACGCGAATAAACGCAATGAAAATCCTGTATTTATTAATTTGCGTTTATTCGCGGAAAAAAATTTATTGTTTTTAACTTAAAAACGACTAATCCGCGAATAACGCAAAAAACAATGGTCTGCATACTTTTCTCAAATTACGCTGAATAGTTACGAGAAATCAAACATGAAAAGCCAGCAGTGTAGCCTCTAAATACGGTTTTTTAACGATCAGGCAGCAAGCCCTTGGGTCATGCTGACCATAGCATCGACATCCAGTATACTCACTCTGGCACCATTAAGGCGTATTCTCTGAGCGACCATGGGGTGTTCTCGCTGGTCTTCGCTATCCTTGGCGAACTGTGCACGGCTAAAGTGACTGACATGAGGTACACCAGACATCACCAGACCCAAATAAGGGCTTGCCATATTTTTCCCGTCTTTACCGACGGCATAAAGGACGACTGCTTGGGTGTTCAAATTCACTTTAGAAATCTCATCCCCACCTGCCACTTCAAATGATAACAATGGCACTTCCTCATCTCGCCAGCTCATCTTACCCAGAAACCATTCTGGTGTATTTTCGCTTTCTCTGATTTCTTTAACGGAAATTATTTCAGCGACCAAGGCATTGGGAATGATCACATTCTCTTTACGCAAGGTAAAAATAACGCATTTAATTAACGGTGTATCTTCAATCATTGGCACTCTCTCTAAAACAATGATAAACAGGGTGAATGGCAATTGTCCCATTAGTCGCTCCCTTATATATCCCTCACGACAACAAACAAAATAACGTTTGTCTGAGGGCGCTTAATAAGTGGTATGCAAAAGCTGGTTAATATTATCTAGCAAATCATCTTCATGAAATGGTTTGCCTAAGTATTTATTTACGCCAATTTTCATTGCCTTTTCTTTATGCTTGGCGCCGGTTCTTGAAGTAATCATGATAATAGGAAGGTCTTTCAAACGCGAGTCACTACGAACAAAACTTGCCAGCGCAAAACCATCCATACGTGGCATTTCAATATCAAGTAGTATCAGGTCTGGAATACGCTCCTGAAGCCTGCCAGTGGCATCAATTCCGTCCTTGGCAAGAACAACGTCAATACCATACCGTTTCAACATGCGCTCAGTGATTTTACGGATGGTAATGGAGTCATCAACAACCAGAATCGTTTTCCTTGTGTCGACAGCATCTTGTTCCACTGTCGCTAACCGTGCAGGCGATTTAAGCAAGCTTGAGGTTGTCAGTAAAGCCGATAATTCCAGAATAAGTACAACGCGTCCATCGGCAAGAATAGTGGCTCCAGCAACACCACGCACTGCACTTAGCTGCCGGCCAACGGGCTTAACCACAATTTCTCGCCGACCCAACATTTCGTCTACATGTAAGGCGAAATGCTGATCACCCATACGCACCAGTAAAACCGGAAATAGTTGCATTTGTTTTGAATAATCAGCTTGATATCCTGTTAACAAACCACCCAGATGTTTTAATTCAAACTCAGTATCGTTAAATTCATAGCGACTATTGTGACTGTCATAAAAGCCTTGCAGCTCGTAACCTGTTATACGTACCACACCTTCAATGCTTGCCAGTGGCACGGCAAAAACATCTTCTCCAGTTCTGACAAGTAACGCCTGATTTATCGCTAGTGTTAATGGTAAACGAATCGTGAATTCGACACCCTTGCCTCGCACAGTATCAATATCCAGCACACCGCCAAGTTGTTTAATGCCACTATCGACCACATCAAGGCCAACACCGCGACCTGAAACCTGCGTGACTTTGTCCACTGTAGTAAAACCAGACTGCAAAATAAACTGCAAGGCATCACGGTCAGTCAGTGGCGTATCTGCTGTGATCAAATTCTGCTTAATCGCCTGTTCACGAACTTTGGCAGCATCGATGCCAGCGCCATCGTCAGTTATCTTGATGACAATATCGACACCCTGGCGATCAACATTTACTATAATTCGACCTGTTTCATCTTTACCCAGTGTCTTTCGCACAGCCGACTCTTCAATGCCATGCGCCACAGCATTGCGTAATATATGTTCTATTGGCGCAATAATTCGGTCTAACACGGTACGGTCAACTTCCGTGTCTTCGCCAATAATTTCTACTGCAACCTCTTTATCCAGCTCTCTTGCAGTCTGTCTGACAATTCTACGCAAACGTGAAGTCAGGCCGCCAAAACGAACCATGCGGGTTCGTATTAAACCTTCTTGTAAATCGGTACTTACTCGTGACTCCTGTCGCAGCAAGGTTTCAGAGTCACGGGTAATGTCCGTTAAAATCCCGTTAATGCTATCAACGTCAGCTGCAGTTTCACTTAAGCTTCTGCTCAGCTGCTGCAGGGTGGAATATTGATCCATTTCAAGTGGATCAAAACCGTCATCATAGTCAGCAAGCTGCTTTTCATAACCTGAACGAATTTGAATCTCAGTTTCAATTTCAAACTTTCTTAACTGCTCTTTTAAACGTACGACTGTCTGGGTTAATTCTGCAAGGTTAAAACCAAAGTCGACGATCTGTTTACCCATACGCGCATGGTAAATATTAACTTCGCCAGCATAGTCAATAAGATTGTTTAACAAATCAGCGCGCACCCGTATCTGTTCATGTGACTCGTTAAAAGTCACATCACTCGCACGTTGTCCCCAGTGTGGTCGATTTTTTAATGTCTGTACTCTATCTTCATCTTCCGTTTCTTTTTGTTCTGCCTCATCGGCAGCTAACAGCGTATTTGTTTCATCATCATTGCTAGCCGAAGATGGCAACAATGATAAATCAGCCGCTGCAATTACCTTAGCATCCGCTTCCAGCTCACTCAAATCAGTTTTGATCTGTTCATCGCCGCACTTTTCTTTAACGCCACCGGCCATTAACGTTTCAATACGGCTGTTAAGCTCAGTCACCGATGGCAGCGATTGTCGTTTTTTAACCTTCACCAACATACCAGTTAATACATCCAGCGATTCCTGTAACAGGTCAAACAACGTTTTATCTGTTTTAATTTTTTCATCATTAACCATTACCACTAACGATTCAAGGTTATGAGTTAAATCACCAACGGGTATTAAATCAGCCATACGCGCACCGCCTTTCAAGGTGTGCATATTTCTCTGTAATTGTTGTATATGGTGCATAGCGCGTGGCGTGTTTTTAATTTCATTTAGTGTGAGCTCGCTGTTTTCTAGCAGAGTTTCAGCCTCTTCCAAAAATATATCGATGAGTTCGTCATCAATATCACTATAATGCACTTCTACATTCTGATTTTCTATTATGCCATTGCTGCTGTCGATACCGACTTTGCTATTACCTTCCAACTCACTTTCAAATACATCGCCAGTCTCATCACTAAAGTCATCGGGCGACAAATAGATAATGTCAGCATTCGCCTCACTCTCTGCCCCTTTCTTCAACTCATCTACAACAGTGGAAACCCTGACATCAATTGCAGTCATGCCAGCGTCATCAGACCCTGTCAACGGATTTCCCGCAAACGAGTATTGCAAATGTGCCTGTACTTCCTGTTCAACAATTTTATTTATTTTGTCCTGCAAGGCCTCATTACTGACGGGTATCTTACCCTGCTCAACAGTAGCTAACATGCCAGTAATTGCTTGCTCAGCTGCCTTTAAAACAGTGACCACATCATGGGGAATAGTGTCTGTTTCACCTTCCTGACGTAGTTTCACATACTTCTCGATGGCACCACTTAATTCAGCAATGGGCGGCACTTCAGCAGTACGCGCACTGCCGTATAATGTATGGAAAACACGCAATAATTTTTTGTCGGCTTTGAGTGGCTGATCGCTGATCTCACTATCATGAATCAGCTGCCTGATCGTCTCAACGTAACCCTGACTTTCGTCATAATAAATTTTTAATAATACTGGGTCGATATCGAACGAGCCTTCCGCTACGCTTACTGTTTCTTCATCCAGTAAGTTGATGCCAGCGACTTGGGCGCTTTCTATGCCCTGCTCTTCTGCAATAAACAGGTCATCGGCTGACTCAACATCACCCGCTGCTTCCTTTATTAACGCTTCTATGCGCCCTGATTCTGCTGAAAACATGCCTTCTGCTACACTATTTTTCTCATCTGCTGGCGTTTCAACGATGCTGATTTTTTCAAGGAACGTCGTATCGTCTTCAGTTTGGCGTAAACTTGCTTCGATTTCATCATCGAAGTCGTCTATCTCACTAGGGTCACTGGCAATAGTGTCAACGACGATAGTGACATCATCAATTTCATCAACAAGGAAAATATTTTTTTCTTCTGCGATGTCATCAGAGCCAACCGTTTCAGTCGAGATATTACGACCTTCGGCCAGTATATCGGCTGATAACATCAACTGCGCTAAATTGTCTATGGGTTCACGGTTACCCTGTAGCTGTTCGATTAACTGCGGCAAAACGGCAAGGGCTTCATCGAGCACATGAAAAAAAGGCTCACTGGCGGTAATGTTTTTATCCATAAAATGATTGATCATGTTTTCAATCTTCCATGAAAACTCAGCAATCATTTCAGCACCAAGTAGTCGGCCGCTACCTTTCAACGTATGAAAACCACGACGCATGACTGCTGGTGCTTCTTCATCGTTGTCATTGACTCTCCATTTCGCCAGGTTCTCGTGTAACTCACCAAGAATCTCTACCGCTTCCTCAATAAAAATTTCTATAATTTCTTCATCGGCATCATCGTCAAGAATGATATAGTCAGTGACACCCTTCAGTGCAACAGGCGAAGCCTTAACTGCGGTTTCAGCCATCGAGGCGTATGACTCCTGCTCTAGCGGGATCGACTCCAGCTCGGCTATTTCTATCTCTACCAGCTGAATTTCTTCTTGTTTTTCCTGTTCTTGCTCTTCCTCTGTGACCATCGACTGATGGCTCACATCGGCTGATTCGCCAGCTATGCCTGTCAGCGATTCCTGCTCTGCCTGACCATATGACGCCGTTACTTCTTTAAGTTTAGCGGCGGCTTCATCGCCAACATCTAGCCCCTGCTCGACACTCGGCCGGCCTTCTGCCAAAGCTTCAAAGAAATACTCTATTGACGTTACCAGATCAGCAACAGTATCCTGCTCGTCAGCATCAACCTGATGACTGTTGTCCAACAGGGCAATACGTATGTAGTTCTGCAAGTCTGCAATCTGATGCGCCACACGATCTAATGGCAGCATCATCGAAACACCACGCACTTCTTCCAGACGATTGAGTACAAGATGCAATTCTTCTTGGTCGACAGTGCCCGCGATATAGCACAGAATGGCTTCCTTAGCATCACTGAAATTTCTTAAACCTTCAGCAACAACGGTACGCACCACCTGACGATACTCTGATGCTGGCATTGACCGACTTTGTTTATCGGGGTTCATGTCCACAAAACCGGAACGTGCATCGATATAGTCTTTCAGCTCGGCTTCCGCGTTAAGCAGCTCAGTAGCAATGTCCAGCACTGTCGAGTCATTAACCTCAACATCACCGTTGACCATACTTTCCAGCACCGCACGCTGCTCTATTAACGACTGACGCGCAGACCCTAAACCCAACATACCGTATGTATCAGCAATTTTTCCTAGCTGCTCAGCAGCAGGCGCAAGCTTTTCAACACTCGGCTCATCTCCTTGCATCGACAGTTCCAGAATATCTTTCACCTTCATAAGATCTTCTGTAATGCCTTTTGATACGGTATCAAAAAGCTCAGCGTTTAAGCCGCTGATTGCCGTATAACCATCTGATTGCCGAGGAATGAGCTCTGATAATTGATAAGCTTCTTTAACTGCTGAAATTAATTTGCTATCTACTGTGCACAAACCCACATAATAAAGCGCGTTTTTAACCAGCTCTTTTGAATAATGCCTAGAGAAATCATCTTCGCCCTTATCCAGGATATGTTTAAGTTGCCGATCAACGTCAGCTAAAAGCATTTTGACGCTTAAATTGCTATCAATACCCTGTGTCATCAAGCCTTCTACGAGGGCACCGATGACCATCCATATACGGCGAACTTCGTCATTGCCTGAGACTTTTTCGAGTGCTTTTAACGTGGCTCTGATACGTTGTAAACCAGCGCTCTGTTTGTTGTTTTTAATGTAATCCAGTAGACCCAGCTGGTAATGTGCGCGTAATCGCTTTATTTCAACCTGAAGTTTCTCGGTTGAAATGCTGCTTAGCTCATCCCCATTGGCGCTTAATGTTACGTTGCCCAGATCAGGAGAAAACAAGGCGCTTTCTGTTAATAAACTTTCTTTGTATGCCGCACGTAAATCATTAATCAGCGGCAGCAAGGCGATAGGCGTGTCCTGTTTACCTGCCGCCACACCTTCCAGGTAATCGGGTAGCTGCAACATTGCACGCATCAAAACATCGTATGCATCCTCAACGCGCTCAACTTTGGCTTCCAGCAGGGCCACGGCAGTATGCTGCATTTCCTCAACAAGCATGGATGCCCCATACACCTCAACCATTTGCAGCGTGCCATATATCAACTTCAAATGTTCAATACAGCTTTCTAGCTCGCCATTGTTTGGATTATTATCGGCTTTACTCTCAATATATTCACTAAGGCATGTTTGCGCATCGACAATCACATGTTCCAACTGCACTTTTACCCAGCTAAGCGAATTATATTCAACGGTATTATCTGAACTCATTACCTTGATTACCTGTAGCAGCTTTGCTCAAGAACACGCATGGAATGATTAAAACCCGATAGGCGCTGTACTTTGTTGTCCGTCGCATTAAGAAAAGCGGGCGT
>CAZMLD010000052.1:0-9994 GCA_964566975.1 uncultured Thiotrichaceae bacterium
CATATTCCGCCTCAAGTTCTCTGTAGATAGTCGCTACAGGTGAGCCATCTGCCATGGTGCGTTTTGACAGACCACTGCCTGCCCTGATGTACTTAAAAGTACCATCTTCAACACGAAACATTTGTGCCACAGAAAAGCTGTAGCCAATATCCACATAGCTGTAACAAGTGTTGATGTAGTAAGGGTTTGGTGGTGGCAAACCGTTGAATTTGGCGACAATGGCTGCGGCGGCAACCTTGGCTTGGGTCATGGCGATGTGTGCCGACTTGGGCATTCTGAACCTAACATCCGGGCTACCGTACAAAGCCATCTCTCCAGCCACGCAACTGTCGCCGATGGTATAAATGTTCGCATCCTCGGCAGAGGCCATGGTCATCGGCACTACCTTGCACCAGCCATCTTCCTGTGCAAGCCCGGTGTCAGCGGCAATCTTGCCAGCTTTGTGAGCAGGGATGATATTCAGCACGTCAGCTTTTACCTTCAGTCCGCCCGAGGACACCGTTTTCGTTTTAGCATCCAGCTCACTGATGTTGCCACCTTCACTGGCCTTCACCCACTCAATCATACCAGGCGCACCCAAACCATCTTTCTCCCAGCCATAGAGTTCGGCCCATGCCTTGTTGTATAACCGCTTTTTGGACATCCGCTCATTGGCATCAAGAATGATAATTTTGGATTTTTTCTTGCCGTTACGCTTGAAATAACTGGCCGCCAATGAAGCACGTTCGTAGGGACCTGGTGGGCAACGGAACGGCCCTTTTGGTACCACAATAACGAAGGTACCGCCATCAGGCATCGCCATCAGCTGTTTATTAAGCAGCAGTGTTTGCTCGCCCGCCTTCCAGGCATGAGGAATCTGTTTAATGAGCGACTCAGAGTAACCCTCGATATTGTCGTACTTGAACTCAATACCCGGAGACATGACCACCGCATCGTAGGCGAATTTGTTGCCGCCTTTAGTGGTGACCACCTTTTTGCTACGATCGATCGCCGTGACTAGGTCGTGGACAATATTAACGCCTCGCTTCTTCAAACCATCATAACCAATCTGAATGGTCTTGATATCACGATAGCCGACGACAACTTTGTTCGATAACGGGCAGGAGGTATAGATTTTGTTCGGCTCAATCAGCGTCACCTCTATACTCGGGTCGAGTATCTTGAGATATTTAGCAGCAGTGGCACCACCAAAGCCACCACCAATGACCACAACTTTCGCTTGCGCCTTTGTGCCTGCACAGGCGACTAACGGAAAAGCCATGGCAGCAGAAGCGGCAGCAGCACCCTTGATAAAATTACGGCGTGTGAATGAACTCATCTATTTCCCCTTATTATTTTTTATTTACTTTGTGCGCCAAAAAATTTGGAAATAGTTGGCACATCATCTGCTTCCAGTCTGCGAGCGTTACGTATCATTCTTCCGTGGCTCATCAGGAAGTCTTTATCACGATACTTCACCAATTCAAGCTCTAGATACTTGGCCCACTGACCATGCAAGAGCGGAGTATTCTCGTTGTCCGGCGTGCTGCCAGTCGAACCATGACAGGCCACGCAGCCATCCATGATGAAACGGCTGTTTCGCAGCACTCTTTTCGTGGTCTCCTGCACTTGTGGCACCCAGTCCAATTTCGCGTAGTGCGTTGCCAAGCCCGCTATTTCCTCATCGGTTAAACCACCGACAAGCCTGTCCATAATGGTGGCGGAGCGAGCACCGCTCTTCCATTCCATCATGACGTGTTTTAAATAAGCTTCCGATTGACCAGCGATAGATGGCACCGACAAACCAACACTCACCCCACCCGTGCCATGACAGACATCGCAGGTACGAGCCAGTCCCTCAATATTGGTGGCAGCATAACTGGCAACCGACATTGTTAGGCTTGCGGTGAGCAAAAATAACGTAATACTTTTCTTCATTGTCTCCTCCAGGAAGATTGAATTCCTAAGATGAAGTGAGTCTAAAGCAGTGAAAAAAGGATAACTAGGGGGGGCTTGATCTAGGTAGGAACAGCGCTTGATTTATATCAATTGCGTGAATTTTCTAGTGAGTCACTTCGCTCAACATAGCTTGTAGACGAGCGAAGTCATTGATGCGGACAATACCGTTAATACCGGTTACCAATCCATCCTGCTTGAGCTTTTTCATTTCACGGCACAGGGTTTCTGGTGTGATACCTAGCATACTGGCAAGATCTGAACGACGAAAAGGGACTTCAACAACAGAATCTTCTGACTGAACATCAGAACGATCCAGCAAAAAGGCAATCAGCTTTTGCCGAGCTGAACAAACTTTATGGCGTTCTACTTCGCAAACCAGACGGGTAACGTTGCGGCTTAATTCTGACAGTACCTTGTGGTAAAAAGCAGGGTGGCTCTTCATGAAATGTAGAACCCGAGAAGTTGGAAACGCCAAAATTTTACTGTTACTGACGACTTCCATTGTGGAGGTGTAACCGCCACCAGAAAACATGGCTTCTAGTGCAAACACCTCGCCGGGATAAATAATTTTAACCGTATGCTTTTTTCCAGACGCAGTAAGGCAGTGTAAGGTAACGTACCCATCGATAAGATAGTAAAATTCACCACAGGCATCACCCTGCCAACCAATAACCTGCTGGTTATGCAGCTGTCTTATGTGTGCCAGTCGTAACAAAGCACTGAATTCACTTTCATCCAGACCTGAAAACAAAGGCGATTGTTGCAGTTGCTGCAAGTGACCATTTAACTCAGGGTAGTCCATAAAATTGCACCTCCCGATGAATATATTTCACATCTCGTGAATATTATTTTTACTATTAATCATATTCGGTGCAAACCTTAAAACATCTAGCTCTACTCATCTTTGATATAAGTCAGCTTTCGGTGTTATACAGGCTAAAAACACGAAAAAAGGTATGAAATCTGCTTTATCTAACGATAATTTTACAGAACCAAAAAACGCTCAGAGCGCTATGCACAAATGATACTCAATAACAAAATAAGAACACGCTGCTGACACTGCCCTAAAAATGGCTTTCTCTCGCTACGATCAACTAAATCCGACAGACTCCTAGACACGTAAATTTATAGGGAGATAATTAAATGAAAGACAGACCAAGGAGAAAACTGATTACACGACGCTGATTACCTAACGCTCAGCCGTCTACTTAGTACGCAACGTGGGACAAAATCTAAACAACGCAGCACGGATGCAGTATGCTTCGCGAAGCATACTTTAAAGCCACTGTCTGTAATTAAAACAGCATGTCCAGAAAACGCTGTCGAGTTTCTTCATCCATGCTGTTATTCGTCATATAACCAACGTGTTTATGCAATAAACCCTGTTCAATATAATCTTTTTCAAGCTCGATGCCCCACATCGCAGTAATACGATTAGGCAAAAATGAATAACGAACGTCTATAATCAGATTTTCATCAAGTGGGCTTACTGCCAAAAAGTCGTCCGCAAACCAGCGAAAACGTTCGATGTCTTTCGCCTGTTGACTGCTTTCTGGCAGCCAAGGAAAATCACGCTGCACATCCAATTTCTGGATGGAAGCCCCTTGAATAAAATCAACCTCCCATAAAAGTCTTACTGCATCCACATAATAATGGCTGTCGTATTCATACATCAGTCTCCATACATGGCGATTAGCAAAACCGGGCTTTACCTGCACACGTTCAATAAAATGCCCACGTTCTTCGGCAAGCACCTGAATGGCAAGTTCGGCTCGATGTTTTTGCACCAGACCCAAACTTAAAAACAGTACCGCATAAATAAATCCTGCTCTTGCAAAAGTTACATTTTTTTTATAAACAGCAAGGCTTATAAAAATGATTATCGGTATGGTGAATAAGGGGTCAACAATTGAAACCAGGTGCCAGGAAACACGTTCGTTAGAAAAAGGCCAGAATAACTGCGTACCGTAAGAGGTACAGGCATCAAGTAAACCATGAGTAGCGTAACCCGCCAGTGAAAACAGGTAGACCTGCGAAAAACTGAGCTTTGATTTAATAAAAGGGTAAAAGCACAGGGCGCATAAGAAGGCACCAAGGGGGATAAAAATAAGGGAGTGAGTAAACTGTCGGTGAAACTCTAAAAATAATATTGGGTCATCGGCTGATCGAATAAGCATATCGAGGTCAGGTGCCATGCCTGCAAGCGCACCAATAACCAGCGCGCTAAACTGCTTTGATCTGTCTCTGGCAAAAGACTGTGAAAAACTGGCAGCAAGCGCAGCCTGTGAGAGAGGATCCATTGTTTTTAAAACTCAATAATTTCAACTCAATCGTTCATAGAGGTCTGTGCACGATACAGCAGCAATGGTCGAAAAGCAGTGAAATTTTAGATATTTTTATTGGTGAATGTATCGTGCAAAGGTTTCTCATAACCATATCACGGCTATGGTAAATTGATGTGATAAAATACCTGTAAAAAAACTATAATGACTGACCATTTTATACTCTACCATTGATTCCTATGACTGAAAAAGAGTTTGCCGAAATTTCACTAACGTTAGGACTGGTTTTTGGCATTAGTTATATGCTATTTATTATATACAAGCTGGCTGAAGAGTCCAAAGCTGGACGTTATGGCATGATGATTTTGTTTTTTGCGCTAGGGCTAGGGATTTTCGTCTTTGTCGCTAAATTCTTCGTCAAAATGTATCTTGAGGGTCTGGCCGTTTAGTTGCTACCAGATCAACTGACAGCGACTAACGCACGGCTCACCAGCTCGGTAATTTCCGGTCGGCAGGAGCCACAATTGGTTCCTGCCTGACAAAACTCCCCAACAGACTGGGCATCGACTGCACCCCCTTCTGTCACCGCCTTAACAATCGTTTTCTCACCGACATTAAAGCAGGCACAAATTATTTTACCGACATCTTCTACATCAGCAGGCGCACTGCCTTGCAGTAAACCTGCACGCTCTTTGGCTGACAACCTGTCTTTTTGAAACAGGCTGATTAACCAGTCTCTGGGTACCAGTAAAATCGATGAGTCAATAAATATGACACTGTCCAGACGACCAGCGACAAATCGTGCAGCACGATAATGGCCTTCTGCCTTGTCATAAAACTCTGCCCATTCTTCATCGGCTTCGACATTAAGCAGTGTTTTGGCATGCGTTGCCCAGTTTTCTGGTGTTTCTTGGCCGGAAATTTCATACCGCCAGAAACCTTTGCCGCGTGAACGCGCCCAGTAACGTGAATATTTTAATGCTGGTTTTTGCCTAGAGATAATGAAGCCATACCAGTTGGCAGCACAGGCCTTAATATTGACTACAGCATGTTTAAATTCCGGCTGACCGGAGATCGGGTCTACAACTGTCTGTATCAGACTGCCCACTCTGGCCAGGCCACTAAACTGTAAATTCCAGTGCATGGGCACAAATAACGAACCTTGCTGTTGCCGCTCTGTCAGCCGTATTCGCACAAGTATCTGTGCGTCGGTGGCACTGCTGATCTGCGCCAGTTTGCCGTCATCCAACGCAAAATTCTTGGCATCTTCTGGGTGTATTTCAACAAAGGGTTCGATATCATGCGCTGACAACCTTGGCGACATGCCAGTACGGGTCATGGTGTGCCAGTGATCGCGCACCCGACCTGTGTTCAAAATAAAGGGATACTGTTGACAGACAGCGGCTGCCGGTGCTCGTGGTGTAATGGCAATAAAACGGGCGCGACCATCGGCAGTACTGAATTTACCATCACCGTACATCGGCCGCGCATCTGTCTGTTTACCGGTGACCGGCCATTGCACTGGCGACATTTCATCGTATTCAGACCAGCTCATATCACATAAACCGGACAGGTCTAACTGGCGATGCGGGTCTTTTTTATAAGCGGTTAAACGTGCATATTCATCAAATATTTCGGCTGTTGAACGGTAGGGAAAGGCCCTTGCATAGCCCATAAACTGCGCCAGCTCAGTAATAATCTGCCAGTCATGTTTAGCCAGACCAGGGGCGGGCAAAAACGGCCGCTGCCGAGAAATTCGCCGCTCTGAACTGGTTACCGTACCATCACGCTCACCCCAGGTGGTTGCGGGCAAACGCACATCCGCCAGTCTGACGGTATCGGTATTATTGACGCAATCAGAGACGACAACAAACTCACAGTTTTCCAGCGCGGCTTTGACACGATTCGCATCCGGCATACTGACCACTGGGTTAGTTGCCATAATCCAGATGGCTTTAATTTTTTTGCTTTCGATAGCATCAAAACAGTCAATCGCTTTTAGCCCTGCGGTTGTAGCCAGGGTTGAGGTTTGCCAGAACTCGGCAACCCGTTCACGATGTGCGGCATTGTCTATCTCCATATGTGCCGCCAGCTGGTTCGCCAGCCCGCCCACTTCACGCCCGCCCATGGCATTAGGCTGCCCAGTCAATGAAAAAGGCCCCATGCCTTTGCGACCAATCCGCCCAGTCAGCAAATGGCAGTTGATGATGCTATTTATTTTGTCGACACCACTGCTCGACATGTTGATGCCTTGTGAGAAAACCGTGACTACTCGTTCTGTGCGTGCAAACCAGTGATAAAACTGCGTCACCTCGGCAACCGATAAGCCACAGGCCTGAGCCACAGTATTAATATCAGAGGATGAGCGCTGCGCGGCTTTAAGTGCCTGTTCTAAACCATTGGTTGAGTTTTCCACAAAATGCAAATCCGTTTCGCCAGCCGCCTGCAACCACACCAACAAGCCATTAAATAAAGTGGCATCACTGCCGGGGCGAACCGATAAATGCAAATCACTGACATCACTGGTTTGAGTACGGCGCGGATCAATGGTGATTATTTTTAAATCAGGATTCAACTCTTTGCTTCGCACCATGCGCTGATACAGCACTGGGTGACACCAGGCTGTATTGCTACCTGCCAGCACAATGAGCTGCGCTCGCTCTAGGTCATCATAACTACAAGGCACCACATCTTCGCCAAAAGCACGCTTGTAAGCCGCCACTACCGATGACATACAAAGGCGGGAGTTAGTATCAATATTAGCCGAACCAATAAACCCTTTCATGAGTTTATTAGCAACATAATAATCTTCCGTGAGCAGCTGACCGGAGACATAAAATGCGACCGCATCAGCACCATATTGTTGAATGGTATCACTGAATTTTTTCGCTATTTCAGTGTATGCCTGCTCCCAGCTAACCTGTTCACCGTGTATTTCAGGGTATAACAAGCGCTCAGTCAAGTGAACGGTTTCCCCCAGTGCAGAACCTTTGGAGCACAAACGGCCATAATTAGATGGGTGTTCGGGATCGCCTTCCACCTCAACACGACCACTTTCGTGCAGGCTAACGATCACTCCACAGCCTACTCCGCAATACGGGCAGGTGGTTTTTGTGCGGCAGGCGCTCATTGGTTCTTCCTGAGATGGTTAACATTAAACTGCTATTGATTACAAAGAATAAACCCATTTATATGAAAATAAAATAGGCTTATCGAAGGGATTATTGAGCCAGTGAAATGAGTGGGAGTGAACGTGAGAAATGCCAACGACCAGCGATGACTAGAAGCAAACCTTGGCTGTTGTGATTTAATCAGCAATCATCGCTTCAAGAGCAGCAACATCCAGATCAATATGATTATGACGGATTCCCTTGATTAAACCCGTGCGTTTAAATTCAGAAAGTGTGCGACTTGCTGTTTCTATGGTCATGTTTAATATTGAGCCAATATCTTCACGACTGAGCAGGAAGCACTCGGTAGAACCTTCCGTTTCGACTGAGCGTAGCAACAAGTTTGCCATTCGTTTTTTAGCAGAGCCGCTTGACAGTTTGCTAATCCAGGCATCGGCCTCCGTCAATGCGTCTTGCCAGCGTTTCATCAAGTCTTTAAGTAATACAGGGTTTTGCTGGCTCAAACGAGTAACCATATCTTTCGAATAACGGCATAACGCTGTACTACGCAATGCCACCACTTCATGGTGATACAACTCACCTGTCATCATTTCCAGCCCGAGCAGATCGGAGCTACGCAACAGACGCACAATACGTTGTGTGCCGTCAGGCAGATAGTGAACCAATTTCAATAAGCCACTACGCACAGTAAACAGGTGATGCCCTGAATCACCTGCCTTATAAAGCACATCGCCAGCTGCCAGCGTTATTTGCTCAACCTGTTGATGAATAGATTCAAAATCTTTTTCAGTCAAGCCGCTAAACAACGCTGAACTCCGTATAGAGCAGTTGAGGCAATCCGTATCACCTTGCCAAGCTTGTGTAGATGTCATTCATTTCACCATTAATATCGCTTCTGTAGAACAGATAACACTAACTTTAGCAGTTTTAATCACTCCAGCTCCTGGCTCATTTGGCATATAAAACGAGCCCTTGGCATTATCCCTTTTTAGTAAACAGCATCAAAGACCCGTTAACAGAGGCAAAGTTCCGTTTATCTGTGCACAAACAGCTAAGACACCACATGATGTTATTAATCGTTGCAGATAAATACGGGACACGTCGATAACATCCAGCAGGCATAAAAAAAGCCTCGCAAATGCGAGGCTTTTTTAACGTTAAGTAAAATGCACCGACTTATAAAGCCGGTCACATGACATCACATCATGCCGCCCATTCCACCCATGCCGCCCATATCACCACCAGCTGGTGCTGCTGCTGCGTCTTGAGGAAGATCTGCAACCATGCATTCCGTGGTAATTAACAGACCAGCAACAGAAGCTGCATTTTGCAATGCTGTACGGGTTACTTTTGTTGGATCAAGAATACCCATTTTGATCATGTCGCCGTATTCGCCAGTAGCCGCGTTGTAACCGTAGTTACCCTTTTTCGCTGCAACATTAGCCAAAATAACGGAAGACTCGTCACCTGCATTTTCGACGATTTGACGTAATGGGTCTTCCATTGCGCGACGTGCGATAGCGATGCCAACATTTTGATCGTGGTTATCACCTTCCACTTTATCAACCGCTGCACAGGCACGAATCAGAGCCACACCACCACCGGGAACCACACCTTCTTCAACCGCTGCACGGGTTGAATGCAGTGCGTCTTCGACACGTGCTTTTTTCTCTTTCATCTCGACTTCAGTCGCTGCGCCAACTTTAATGACCGCAACACCACCTGCTAATTTAGCAACACGCTCCTGTAGTTTTTCAGTGTCATAATCAGAGGTTGAATTTTCGATCATGGCACGAATCTGAGTAACACGCTCTTTAATTTCTTTTGCGGTGCCAGCACCATCAACAATCACGGTAGTATCTTTAGAGATGGTAATACGTTTAGCTGTACCTAAATCGTCCAGTGTGGTTTTTTCCAGTGACAGACCCACTTCTTCAGAAATAACCGTGGCTTTGGTTAAAATGGCCAGATCTTGCATCATGGCTTTACGGCGATCGCCAAAACCTGGTGCTTTTACTGCACATACTTTCACAATTCCGCGCATGCTGTTGACTACTAATGTAGCCAGTGCTTCACCTTCAACATCTTCAGCAACGATTAACAGTGGACGACTTGCTTTTGCCACCGCTTCCAGTGTTGGCAGCAATTCACGGATGTTTGCGATTTTTTTATCGAACAATAAAACAAAAGGATTTTCTAGGTCGGCACTCATGTTTTCCTGGTCATTAACAAAATAAGGCGACAGGTAACCACGGTCAAACTGCATACCTTCAACGATTTCAAGTTCGTTATCCAGTGTAGTGCCTTCTTCTACGGTGATCACACCTTCTTTACCGACTTTGTCCATGGCTTCAGCAATAATGTCACCAACACTGGTATCAGAGTTTGCAGAAATCGTACCCACTTGGGCAATGGCACTGGTATCAGCACAAGGTTTTGATAATTTTTGTAGTGCGGCGACTGCTGCAATAACGGCTTTATCAATACCACGTTTCAGATCCATTGGGTTCATGCCAGCAGAAACGGACTTCATGCCTTCACGAACAATGCCCTGAGCCAGTACGGTTGCGGTTGTGGTACCGTCACCCGCGATGTCTGAAGTTTGAGAAGCCACTTCTTTCACCATTTGCGCGCCCATGTTTT
>CAZMLD010000053.1:0-9964 GCA_964566975.1 uncultured Thiotrichaceae bacterium
TGGATTTTGAGAACCGCAGTGTATATGAAATACATGAGGATCGCAGTTGTCATCCCGCGCTGAAACTCGGCAAAAATATGGTTTTTAGAAGTGCTCTGATGTTATCTGAATACCCCAGTAACTACCTGTAGGAGTAGTGTTGATGAGTGCCGAAAAGGAAGCAGCACCGAGCCTGTCATTACAGCAGAGACGCGCAGGCATTTTGTTGCACCCAACCTCATTACCCTCTGGTGTGCTGGATGCCGATGTAGAGCGTTGGCTACAGATGATGCTGGACACCGGTTTTAGTGTCTGGCAAGTATTGCCTCTGGGCGAGCCACAAGGTGGGCTGTCACCCTATCAGTGCAGTTCTGCCTTTGCGTTTAATCCAGCGTTGTTGACCGACTATTCGGATATTGATGTAACGGAAACGGATTTCATTAGCTTTTGTGAACGGCAAAAATTCTGGCTGGATGATTATGCTTTATTCAAAGTCGTTAAACAGCATTTTAACGATGCCCCGTGGGTGGCATGGCCAGAACCGTGGAAACAGCGCGATGCCCAGACTTTACAGCAGTTTCACCGCCAGTATCAACATGCGATTGCACAGCTAAAATGGCAGCAGTATTTGCTACATAAACGCTGGCGCTGCATTAGAGATAAAGCTGCCAGTATGGGTATTCTGCTGTTTGGTGATATGCCGCTGTTTATCGCACACGATAGTGCTGATGTATGGGCGCATCCTGAATGGTTTCGGCTAAATCACAGCGGCAAGATGCAGGTGGTATCGGGTGTGCCGCCAGACTATTTCTCCGAAACGGGACAGCGCTGGGGAAACCCCCATTACCACTGGGATAACATGCGAGATGATGATTTCAGCTGGTGGCAATCACGAATCCAACATCATCTTGAACTGTTTGATCTTGTTCGTATCGACCACTTCAGAGGGCTGGAAGCTTCGTGGGTGATCGACTCAACCTGTGAAACGGCGATAGATGGGTACTGGCAAAAAATGCCAGGCGATGAATTACTGGCAAAAATCCAGTCCAGCTTGGCGGAGCGTCACCAGCAATTGCCTTTTGTGGCAGAAGACTTGGGTATTATTACCCCAGAAGTGACTGCATTAAGAAAAAAATATTGTTTACCAGGGATGTCGATATTGCAGTTTGGCTTTGATGCCTTTGATGATAACCCGCATAAACCACATAATATTACAGAAGACACTATAGTCTATACAGGCACTCACGATAACGATACCACCAAAGGCTGGTTTAACAGCTTGGAACAACATGTAAAAAACCATGTGTTACAGGTATTGAACTTGCCGTTTGATGGCCAGAATGTCGGTGACCCTGAAAATGATAATACAGACACTGATGTTGTTACTGCTGCTGATGATGTATATTGCAGCCATTGCTGGCATGACAATGAAGACGTGGCGGATCTTGTGGTAGAAAAAATGGTAGACAATGCCATGCATTCGGCGGCAAAAATTTGCATCATTCCAATACAGGACTGTCTGCATCTTGACTCACGAGCAAGAATGAACATACCCGGCACGATTACAGGGAACTGGACGTGGCGACTGCAGTGGCAACAAATTGAACCGCAGCATGACAGAGAACGGATGCAAAAAATGCGTTTACGTAATGAAGATGCACAAAGGCTGGTTGAAGCAGACTACTAAATCGGTAGTCTGCTGGCAGCGGGTACAATATATTTGCCCTTAACAAATTAATGAACAACACCGCATAAAGTGAGCTCAAACCACCATGTTGAAAAGTTGAAAAGTAAAATAGAATAATAAAAATGGTTGAAGCATTAACAAGATTACAACATGGTTGGCACCATGACCCTTTTGAATTACTAGGCGTGCATCCAGCGCGACTAGGTTATGTGGTACGCGCCTTTATGCCTAGTGCAGAGCGGGTAGAACTCGATGGCATGGGCGAGATGTTACGCCGAGAAGGCAGTGATGTTTTTGAAATAAACATCAGCAAAAGCCAAAAAGAAAAACTGCCACAGCATTACCAGCTGAACTGGGTCGAAAAAGGCTCGTCGGTATCACACAGCGTCATCTCACCCTACAGTTTTCTGCCGTTAATCAGCGACTTCGATCTCGAACTGTTTGCTGCGGGTACGCATCTGCATATCTATCGTTTTCTTGGCGCAAGATTGCAGCAGATCGAAGACATAGACGGTTGTCTGTTTGCTGTCTGGGCACCCAATGTTAAACGTGTCAGCGTAATCGGTGACTTTAACGGCTGGCATGGTCTGCGCCACCCAATGCGAAACCGTGGTAACTCCGGTGTGTGGGAACTGTTTATACCCGGATTGCAGGCAGCAGATAACTACAAGTTTGAAATACGCACGGCCAATGATGAGGTACTGCAAAAAACCGATCCCTATGCCCGTGCCATGGCTAAACGCCCAGATACCACCAGCAAAATTGCTATTGATGCTTATCAGTGGGCAGACCACGACTGGCTTACACATCGCCAGCAATGGCAGTGGTTACACCAGCCGATGTCTATTTATGAAGTTCATGCCGGTTCGTGGCGGCGTAAAGAGGATGGTTCTTTTCTTAGTTATACCGAACTGGCCGAACAACTCATTCCTTATGTGAAACAGTTAGGTTACACACACATCGAATTTTTACCTTTTACCGAACATCCACTGGATGAGTCTTGGGGTTATCAGGTGAGTGGTTATTACGCGCCAACGGCAAGACACGGCAATGCCGATGAATTACGTTATCTAATTGACATGGCACATCAAAATGGCATTGGCATTATTCTCGACTGGGTACCGGCACATTTTCCGCGTGATGAATTTGCGCTGGCACGTTTTACTGGTGAAGCCTGTTATGAATACGGCGATCCACACAAGGGCGAGCATCTCGATTGGGGTACTTTGATTTTCAATTACAGCCGCAATGAAGTACGCAATTTTTTGATTGCCAACGCGGTGTACTGGATAGAAGAATTTCATATTGATGGCTTACGCGTTGATGCGGTTGCTTCCATGTTATATCTGGACTATTCACGTGAACACGGGCAATGGTCGCCGAATGTGCATGGCGGTCGTGAACACCTGGAAGCCATCGACTTTTTAAAAAACTTGAACAACGTGGTGCATGCCGAATTTCCTGGTGTAGTGACACTGGCAGAAGAAAGCACAGACTGGCCGCAGGTGTCGCGGCCAACCGATGGTGGTGGGCTTGGTTTTTCCATGAAATGGAACATGGGCTGGATGCACGACACCTTAAACTACGCACAGACCGATCCGCTGTACCGGCGATTCCACCAGAATCAGCTGACTTTCAGCCAGCTATATGCCTACAGTGAAAACTTTGTGCTGCCATTATCACATGACGAAGTGGTACACATGAAACGCAGTATGCTGGACAAAATGCCGGGCGATGTTTGGCAGAAGTTTGCCAACCTACGACTGCTGTATGCTTATCAGTATGCTCATCCGGGTAAAAAATTATTATTTATGGGCGGTGAATTTGGCCAGTGGGATGAATGGAACGAGGGCAGACAACTAGACTGGGTGGTGGCTGGCATGGATAAACATGCGGGTCTGTTTAATGAAATTTGTGAGCTAAACAAACTTTACTGCAACAAACCCGCCATGCACGTTTATGACTTTGACAGCCAAGGTTTTCAGTGGCTAAGTTGCGATGACGTAGAAAATTCGGTGCTGTTATTTATTCGTCGTGCCAACTTTGATGCGGTTATCTGCGTATTTAATTTTACCCCGCAGCCGTTACATAACTATATTATCGGTGTGCCCGAAGCTGGCACATATCAGGAAATATTTAATTCTGATGCCGCCTGTTACGGTGGCAGTAATCTTGGTAATAGGGCTGAGCTATCTAGCCAGCCACAGGCAGAGCATGGTTTTTCGCAAACACTGAGCATCACCATCCCCCCTCTGGCAGCGGTGTTTTTAGAAAAGCTTGATTTAACAAAACCTGCCTTAAAAAAAGGTGAATCATGAATATTTTATTTGCTGCCAGTGAAGCCTTTCCCCTGGTCAAAACGGGTGGTCTGGGGGATGTGGTGCATGCGCTGCCAATTGCACTTAATCAGTTAGGTGATGATGTCAGGCTGGTGTTGCCTGCATACAGAGATGTGCTGTCAGCAGTCGACTCACTAAAAGAACTGGGATACTGGGATTTGCCAGGTGTCGACACCACCCATCGGGTGCGTATTCTTCAGGCGAGTTATCATGATGTGGATAATTATTTATACCTGATCGACGTGCCATCACTGTTTGATCGACCGGGCAACCCCTATGTGAATCCAGATGGCGATGACTGGCCAGATAACGCAGAACGATTTAGCGTATTTAGTCGTGCGGTTGCACAGATGGCAAACGGCATTCCAGGGACTAATTGGAAACCTGATGTGGTGCATTGCCATGACTGGCAAACTGGACTTGTGCCCGCGCTGTTGAGCCTGTCACATCCTCGCCCCATAACCATTTTTACTATTCATAGCATGGCCTATACGGGTCTCTTTTCACTCAGTGATTTTACTAAACTGGCGCTTCCTCCCGAGTGGTGGTCACCCGATTATGTCGAGTTCTATGGTAACTTTTCTATGTTGAAGGCGGGCATGGTATTTGCTGATAAAGTGACCACCGTCAGCCCGACCTATGCCAGGGAAATTTGCAGTGCTGAGTACGGCTATGGTTTCGAAGGTATACTGCAACACTTGGGTGACAAACTCAGCGGCATTCTTAATGGCATTGATCTCGATATCTGGAACCCGGAAACGGATCACCATCTGATACAAAACTACAGCGTCGCAAATGGCAGAAAAAAGGGTAGTCAGCAATGGACAAGTGCTAAAGCAGCAAACAAGCAACAGCTGTTAAACAGAACGGGATTGCCCAGTGGTGATTTAACCGAGAAAATTCCGTTACTGGGTTTTATTGGCAGACTGATTGAACAAAAAGGCGTCGATCTCATTCTCAGCATATTGCCCGAGCTTTTTGCCAGCACTGACATTGTGATGGTCATCCTGGGTTCAGGGAGTAAGCTGTATGAAGCAGAATTAACTGCGCTGGCGAAAAAATATCCGTCAAGGCTGCATGTTCATATCGGTTACTCTGAAGATTTTGCACATCAGGTAGAAGCCGGTAGTGATTTATTTATCATGCCTTCGCGTTTTGAACCCTGTGGTTTGAACCAGATGTACAGCCTGCGTTATGGTACACCGCCCGTGGTCAGTTTTACTGGTGGGTTGGCAGATACCATAACAGATGTAACAGACAGAACATTAAAAAATAAAACAGCCAATGGTTTTGTACTAAATGAAGTCACTGCCGATGCGTTGTTACTGACAATAAAGCGTGCATTGAGCGTGTATAGCAAGCCAGAACAGTGGCAACAGGTTTGTCAAACAGCAATGAAGCAGGAGTTGGGCTGGAAATCCAGTGCAAAAAAATATCAGAAATTGTATCAAAAATAAACATGCCTCTGCATTTAACTCAGCACAGTATCGTGATTTGGACGTAAGTTATTGATTTTTCAGGCATCTGTAGCATGGATGCGACAGTAGAGCGTACATGGATGTATTCACAGCGACCTAAAAAATCAATAACCTACGTCCTTACCTCATAATAATACTGAGTTAAATGCAGAGGCATGAAAATAAAAAAGCTTGAATTCGGACAATAAGTGCCATGTTTTGTAGCTGAAGGCGCAAAACCACGGTGCTTCAAAATTGTAAAATCTGACATAGATAATGTTAACGAACAATACGTTTCAAACCCGCGCAAAGAGAGCTAACCAACATGCCAAAAAAAAATTGGGTAGACACAAGTAACATTCCTGACATGCAACCGTTACAGGCTGATAGTCGTTCATTATCAGAAGGTTTTCATCGTTATCTTAGAAACCACCTCGGCCACTTTCTCGGTTGTGTGCCATTTTATCTTTATGAAGCCATGTCACTAACTGTCCGTGATCGCATTATGGCGCAGTGGAGCACAACTTGGCAACGCCACAAACAGCCCGGTGTTCGCAAGGCTTATTACATGTCACTGGAATTTCTTATTGGCCGCGCACTGGGTAACCACTTACTTAACCTGGATATCGAAACAAACACCCGTGAAGCGCTACAAAACTTTTCGGTCGAGCTTGAAGATCTGATGGCAGAAGAGCCAGATGCTGGGCTGGGAAACGGCGGCTTAGGCAGGTTGGCAGCGTGCTTCATGGACAGTTGTGCAACACTACAGCTACCCGTAATTGGTTATGGCATTCGCTATGAATACGGCATGTTTCGCCAACATATCGAAGAGGGTTATCAAATTGAAGAGCCAGATCACTGGCTACGTGATGGCAATCCCTGGGAAATAGCACGCCCTGAATACGAACAAGTCATTCATTTTGGCGGTCGTACCGAACACAGTCGAGATGCAGCAGGCATCCATCGCGTACGCTGGCTGGATACCAATGATGTCATTGCGATTCCATACGATGTGCCGGTTTCTGGCTATCGTAATCAAACCATCAATACCTTAAGGCTGTGGAAAGCCACCGCCACCAAAGTATTTAACCTTGATGATTTTAATGCCGGTAGTTATTCCGATGCGGTGGAAGCTAAAAATAATGCCGAACATATTTCGATGGTGCTATACCCCAATGATGCGAGTGAAAATGGGAAAGAACTGCGGCTGCGGCAACAATATTTTCTTGCCTCTGCTACCGTCAAAGATGTGATGCGCCTGTGGGAAGAAACCGACGGGTCTGACTACACACGTTTTGCTGAGTTTAATGTGTTTCAGATGAATGATACCCACCCAACCATTGCGGTCGCTGAGTTAATGCGAATACTGCTGGATGAAAAAAACATGGAGTGGGATTCAGCATGGGAAATCACCACAAAAACCATGGCATATACCAACCATACTTTACTGCCAGAGGCACTGGAACGATGGTCGGTATCACTGATGACGCGATTATTACCGCGACTAATGGAAATTATCTTTCACATCAATCAACTGTTTTTACATGAGGTTGCACTCAGGTGGCCTGGTGATACCGCGCGCCAGACAAGAATGTCAATTATCGAGGAGGGCGATCATAAACAGGTACGTATGGCCTACCTCGCCATTGTTGGCAGTTTTTCTGTTAACGGTGTTGCCCGTTTACATTCAGAGTTATTGTGTGAAGGTTTATTTGTAGACTTCTGCGAGCTATGGCCGCAGAAATTTAATAACAAAACCAACGGTGTTACGCCAAGGCGCTGGATAGCAAAAGCCAATCCGAAAATGAGCGAGTTGATTAGCGCACATATCGGTGATGAATGGGTGGCTGATCTGAGTCATATTAATAAACTGAAAAAATACGCTAAACCAAATAACAAAGTCTTTCAACAGAAATGGTTTGCAGTAAAACAGGCAAACAAAAAACGCCTGGTTGAGCTGGTACTCGAAACCACAGGTGTTGAGTTCCATACTGATGCGATGTTCGATGTGCAGGTAAAACGCATCCATGAATACAAACGCCAGTTACTCAATGTGTTGCATGTTATTCATCTTTATATTCGCATCAAAAATGGCGACACAAAAAACTGGACACAGCGTAATGTTTTAATCGGTGGCAAGGCAGCACCCGGTTACCATATAGCGAAGTTATTAATAAAATTGGTCAATAATGTGGCCGAGATTATTAATGGCGACCCCGATGTAAATTCAAAATTAAAGTTAGCCTTTCTGCCAAACTATAACGTTTCTGCGATGGAAATTATTGCCCCTGGCACTGATCTATCCGAACAAATTTCAACCGCGGGAAAAGAAGCTTCAGGCACTGGAAACATGAAGTTTATGATGAACGGTGCGTTGACTATCGGTACCTATGACGGTGCGAATATTGAAATTCTTGAGCATGTCGGTATCGATAACTTCTTTCTGTTTGGTTTAAAAGAAGATGAAGTAAGTGCCATGCACAATCACTACCAGCCCCAGCATTTTATCGACCGTGACCCCGACCTCCAAGCGGTAATGCATTTACTGGAGAGTGGACATTTTAACCTGTTTGAATCAAATATCTTCGATGACATCATCGCCTCAATCCGTAGCCCACATGACCATTGGGTGACGCTTGCCGATTTTCGCAGTTATGTGGAAGCACAGGAAAAAGCCGCAGCCTGTTATCGTGACAGACAAAGCTGGGTGCAAAAAAGTATTCTTAATACCGCCAGTAGTGGCTATTTTTCAACCGACCGTACCATGCAGGAATACAACGAGGACATCTGGAAATTATAGGTGTTGTGGATGAGCTCTTTATCTACGCGCAAGCTTTCTCGTTCCTGCACTGAGCGTGAAAATACGAAACATTCACTGAATAAAAAAAATTATTTTGGAGTACCGTTGTGTTAACTGCCAATCAGAAAATTAAAACCGCTGATCCAACCAATATCGTCATCTTTGGTGTTACTGGTGATTTGAGCAAACGTAAATTAATGCCAGCATTGGTACGCATGTTGTGCTGCGGCCTAGTACATAGCGACAGTAAAATAATCGGAGTGGTCAATAATCGTAGCGAAGAAGTATGGCTGAAACTGGTACGCAAAGGCATGCAGGAATTTTCTCCAGAGATTATTGAAGATGACAATAACTGGGAAAAATTTCGTTCCCGACTCATTATGGTGCCAGGCGATTTGGCGGATGAGACAACCTACCAGCGACTTGCCAAAGCACTGGTCAAATTGGGTGGCAAAAAAAACGCCATGTTTTATTGTGCCATTCCGCCACGCTGGTATGGAAAAGTGGCTCAGGGACTGCACCAAGTAGGGCTAACCAGTGAGGACGAGGGCTATCGTCGGCTTGTTATCGAAAAACCATTTGGCCATAACTTGGCAAGTGCGCGTGCACTGAATAAAGAAATACAGTCCGTATTTCAGGAAAATCAGATTTATCGTATCGACCATTACTTGGGTAAAGAAAGTGTGCAGAACCTGCTGGTGTATCGTTTTGCCAACAGCATTATGGAACCGTTATGGAACCGAAACTACGTTGACCATATCCAGATATCAACCGCCGAAACACTGGGCGTGGAATACCGCGCCAAATACTACGAAAAATCTGGCGCCTTACGCGACATGATACAGAGTCATCTTATGCAGATGATGACATTGGTGGCAATGGAACCGCCGGTTGAATTTACCGCCGATGCGGTACGTGATGAAAAAATGAAAGTGCTACGCGCTATACGCAGCATTAAACCAGAAGAGATTAAATTGCATACCGTATCCGCGCAATATGCATCGGGCAATATCGACGGTGAATCGGTATCCGCCTATGTGTCGGAAGAAAATGTATCATCGGACTCAACAACAGAAACCTTCACCGCCGTGCGTTTTTATATCGATAACTGGCGTTGGCAGGGTGTGCCATTCATTCTCTGGACAGGCAAACGTTTAAAGACCAGAGCAGCAGAAGTGGTGATTCGTTTTCGTAAGCCGCCATTCAATTTATTTGATAGCCATGCGTCGATTCCGGCAGCCAATGCACTGATTTTTCGTTTGCAACCAGAAGGTGGCGTGGTACTGCGGTTAAATGCCAAAAAACCAGGGCAGACCACAGATAATGAAGAAATGGTAATGCGCGCCCCGTACGCCGATGATGCCGAAGAAGTCGCCGATGCTTATGAAATATTGATGCATGATGTGCTTATCGGCGATGGCACTTTGTTTTCACGCGCGGATGAAGTTGAAGCGTCATGGGATATTGTCGAACCCATTATTGATGCCTGGCAAGACCGAGTCTCCATCGAACGTTATCGTGCGGGTACTTGGGATATACCTGCAATGGATGAACTGACCCATGACTGTGTTGGTGGCTGGCACAAACCAGAAACTCAGGAATAAGTGTATTGGCAATGAAAAAAATAAAAGTGTACCCAGACCCCGAAGCGGTGGCGCAAGCTGCCGCTGACTATCTTTTTAAACAGATAAAAAACTGTGTG